>JADHLS010000453.1 GCA_016780605.1 Reyranella sp. | reverse complement strand
AAGTGCGCGACGAGCTGCGGTCGCGCGGCCATGACCTCACCTCGGGGCCGGACTGGACCTGGAAGGTCGGCGGCATGCATGCCGTAGCACTGAACGACGGCACCTACACCGGCGGCTGCGATCCCCGCCGCGACGGCTACTGCGTGCCGGCTTAGTCTCGCCGGACCGGGGGCCTCCAGGCCCGCGGTCCGGCAAGGTTACTTGTGCGGCCGCGACGGCTCGGAGATCTCGGCGATCGTCTCGCCGACCTCCGTGAGGTTGGCGGCGCGCGGCTCGGTGGCGATGTCACCCAGGGAGACGATACCGACCAGGTTCTTCTCCTTGTCGAGTACGGCGAGCCGGCGGACCTGCAGGGTCCGCATGCGCGCCAGCACCTCCTCGGCATCCTCCTCCTCGAAGGCCCAGGAGATGTCCTCGGTCATGCATTCGCGCACCTGCATGTCGACCGGCGAGCGGCCGCTCGCGACGCCGCGTACCACGATGTCGCGGTCGGTCAGCGTGCCGACGAGGCGGCGGCCCTGACAGACCGGCAGCGAGCCCACGCCGATCGCCTCCATGGCCATCGCCGCCTGCTGCAACGAGGCATCCGGCGCCACCGTCTCGACCTGGCGGGTCATGACTTCGCAGACTTGCATGCAGGCATAATGCGCGAGGTGCCGGCGGGTTGCGTGCGCCCAGCGCTAACCCATTCCCACCATGACCCGGGTCAGCGACCGGACATGCGGCGCAAAGTGGTGCCAGCCGCGCATGGCAAGGAACTCCTTGGTCTGCACGACCGCGGGTGAGTCGAGCTCATAGACAGCGGTATAGACCTTGGCCGACGGCTCGTGCCTTTGCGCACGATCCCACTCGACGGCCTTGCCCGAGGAAATGTAGCGTCTGCCGCCGCGCACACCGGGGCAGGCCAGCACGTCGGGTACATGGACCTCGTCGTACCAGCGATTCCAGTCGGCTTCGACCGAAGCATCGACCTCTGCGGTCACGATGAGAAGACAATTCGGCAAGCTGGTCATTTCGGCATTCCTCTTCCTAGGCATTCCTCTTCCTAGGCATTCCTCTTGCTCGGCATTCCTCTTGCACAGGGCGCTCAGGCGGGATGGAATGCGCGCCAACGGGAGAATTCAAGAGGGGATGGTTAATGCGCAAACTTCTAGGGCTGGCCGCTATCGCGCTGATCGCGGGCGCCGGCATCGCTCAGGCGCAGGAGACGCCGCGCAAGGGCGGCACGATCCGCATGACGGCGCCCTACGCGGCAAGCTTCGGCAGCCTCGATCCGCACACCACGCCGCGCGCCCAGGACGACATCGTCAACAAGGCGATCCAGCGGACGCTCTACAACTGGGATTCCAAGGAAGGCAAGCTGGTGCTGGAGCTTGCCAAGTCGGTGACGCCATCGGAAGACGGGCTCACCTACACCTACAAGCTGCGCGACGACGCCTATTTCCATAACGGCCGCAAGATGACGGCCGACGACATCATCTGGTCCTACACGCGCCTCATGGACGGCAGCAAGGGTTACCCTGGCGCCCGCTACGTGCGCATCATCAAGGGCGCGGTCGACGTCGAGAAGGGCCAGGCCAAGGAGATCTCGGGCCTGAAGAAGATCGACGACTTCACGCTCGAGATGACGCTGACCGACCGCGTCGACCCCGGCTACTCCTTCTTCGTCGGCTCGACCGCGATCCTGCCCAGGGAAGAGGTCGAGAAGGGCAACTTCGCCAACAATCCGGTGGGCCTCGGGCCCTTCAAGTTCAAGGAGCACATACCGGGCTCGCGTGTCGTCACCGAGCGCTTCGACAAGTTCTACAAGCCCGGCAAGCCCTACGCCGACAAGTACGAAGTGCTGATCATGGCCGAGGCCGCCGCGCGCGACGTCGCCTTCCGCAACAAGGAGATCGACACCTCGATCCTGGGCCCGGCGCAGTACGTCGCCTATCGCGAGGATCCGCAGCTCAAGAACGGTATCCTCGAAGTGGCGGAGATGTTCACCCGCGCCGTGACCCTCAACCACGCCCACAAGCCGTTCGACGACAAGCGCGTGCGCCAGGCGATCAACCACGCCATCGACACCGACCTCATCATCAAGCGGCTGGTCAAGGACAAGGCTTATCGCGCGGTGAGCTGGCTGCCGCTCTCCTCGCCCGCGTTCGACAAGAGCTTCAAGCCCTATGCCTACGATCCCGAGAAGGCCAAGAAGCTGCTGGCCGAAGCAGGCCTTCCCAACGGCTTCGAGTTCGAGCTGACGACCAGCCAGAACGAGAGCTGGGGCCTGCCCATCGTCGAGGCGATCATCCCCATGCTGGCCAAGGTCGGCATCAAGGTGAAGCCCAAGCTGGTCGAGGTCACGGTGCTGACCGACATCGCCATGAAGGGCGAGCATCAGGCCTACATCGGCTCCAACCTGACGGGACCGGACTCGCTCACGACCATGCGCTGCTACTACTCCAAGACGCCGCGCACCGCCTGCAACTACACGGGCTACAGCAACCCGGCGTTCGACAAGCTCTTCGAGGAAGCGGCGGCGACCGTCGACGCCGCCAAGCGTACCGACCTGCTGCGCCAGGCCAACAACCTGATCTACGACGAAGCGCCGATCTGGTTCTTCAACTACAACAAGGCGGTGCTGGCTTATCAGCCGTGGATCCACGGCCTGCAGGCCAACCCGACCGAGATCACCCATCAGTATCCCGAGGACATCTGGGTCGACGCCAAGTCGCCGGCCAAGTGATCTCGCGCCCCAAGCACCTATCCCTCATGTTCCTCTCCCCCGTGGGGGAGAGGTTAGGTGAGGGGGTGCAACACGAAGGTTATCTCCGGCATCACCCCCTCACCCAGCCTCTCCCCCAAGGGGGAGATGAGGTTGATTCGTTGAAACGCCGTCCGCCTCGCTAATGCTCCTCGTTCTCGCTCGCCGCCTCGGCAACGTCATCCCCACGCTGCTCGCCGTCATCGCGCTGATCTTCCTGCTGTTCAGCGTACTGCCCGGCAGCTTCATCTCCGGCATGAACGAGGACGGCCGCTCGCCCATCGACCCGGCCGTCATGGAGCGCATGCGCAAGGAGATGGGGCTCGACGATCCGCTCTACGAGCGCTTCGCCAAGTATGTCGCCAAGGTCGCGACGGGCGATCTCGGCACGTCGTTCCGCACGCGCGAGCCGGTGACCAAGCTGATCGGCGCGCGCATCTGGCCGTCGCTGAAGCTGGTGTTCGCCGCCATGGCGTTCGCCATCGCGGTCGGCGTCACCCTCGGATTCCTCGCGGCCCTCAGGCCGGGGAGCCTGATCGATACCGTCTCGATGGTGACCGCCATCTCCGGCCTCAGCCTGTCGCAGTTCTGGTTCGGGCTGATGCTGATGTACCTGTTCGCGCTCACTCTGAACTGGCTGCCGAGCTTCGGCTATGGCGACGGCGGCCTGACCAACCTCATCCTGCCGGCGGTGGCGCTCGGCGTCGGCCCGATGGCGCTCTTGGCGCGCACGACGCGCGCCGCCGTGCTTGACGTGCTCAACGCCGATTTCGTCCGCACCGCGCGCAGCAAGGGCATGAGTGAGCGCCGTGTCGTCGAATGGCACGTGCTTCGCAACGCCCTGGTGCTGGTCATCACCATCGTCGGCCTGCAGTTCGGCTCGCTGATGGGCCAGGCCGTCGTGGTCGAGAAGCTGTTCTCCTGGCCGGGCGTCGGCTCGCTGATGGTCGACTCGGTCTTCCAGCGCGACATGCCGGCGGTCCAGGGCTGCATCCTGATGATCGTGTTGTTCTTTCTGTTCATCAACACGCTGGTCGATCTCGCCTATGTCGTGATCGATCCGCGCATCCGTTACGGCTGACGGCATGAAGTTGGGTGCCAATACCTGGGTCGGCGGCAGCCTGGTGGCGATCGCCATCGGCGTCGCCGTCTTCGCGCCCTGGATCGCGCTCACCGATCCGGTGATGGACGCCAACCTGATGAACGCCGAGCTGCCGCCGTCGTGGGAGTTTCCGTTCGGCACCGACGCGCAAGGTCGCGATATCTACTCGCGCATCTGCTACGGCGCCCGCGTCTCGCTGACGGTCGGCGTGGTCAGCCAGATCTGCAACAGCCTGATCGGCGTCACGCTGGGCCTGACCGCGGGCTTCTGGGGCGGCTGGTGGGACGATGTCGTGAGCGGCCTCACCAACCTGATGCTCGCCATCCCCTCGCTGGTCTTCGCGCTCGCCATCATGGCGATCCTGGGCCCCGGCCTGATCAGCCTGGTGATCGCGCTCGGGCTCACCAGCTGGTCCTATTCCTGCCGCATCGCCCGCGCCCAGGTGCTGTCGCTGAAGAGCCAGGGCTACGTCCAGGCCGCCCGCATCCTGGGCTACGGCGATTTCCGCATCATGTTCACCCAGGTCCTGCCCAACATCCTGGGACCGCTGATCGTGATCGCCACGCTGGGCATGGGCGGCGCCATCCTGGCCGAGGCCGCCCTCTCCTTCCTCGGCCTCGGCATCCGCCCGCCCTTCCCGAGCTGGGGCAGCATGCTGTCGGAGGCGCGTGACCAGATCCGCGCCGCACCCTGGCTGTCGGTATTCCCCGGGCTCGCCATCTTCTTCACCGTGCTCGGCCTCAACCTGCTGGGCGACGGGCTGCGTGACATCCTCGATCCCCAGTCGACGACGAGGCGGGCATGACCACGGGGCACGTGATGGGGCCCCTGCTCAAGGTCGACGACCTGCACATCACGCTTCAGGGCGACGGCGCCACGTTCAACGCCGTCGAGAACGTCTCCTTCGAGATCGGCCGCGGCGAGGCCTTCGGCCTGGTGGGCGAATCGGGCTGCGGCAAGAGCATCACCGCCCTTGCCGTCATGGGACTGCTGCGTCGGCCCTTGTCGCTCGGCAAAGGCCGCATCGTGCTCGACGGCGAGGAGATCCAGAACGCCTCGGCCGCGCGCCTGCGCGATTTGCGCGGCAGCAAGATCGGCATGATCTTCCAGGAGCCGATGACGGCGCTCAATCCGCTGTCGCCGGTCGGCCGCCAGATCGCCGAGATGTTCGTGCTGCACCAGAATGCCTCGTGGAACGAGGCGATGGATCGCGCCGAGGACGCGCTGCGCCAGGTGCGCGTGCCCTCGCCCGAGCGGCGCATCAAGGACTATCCGCATCAGCTCTCCGGCGGCATGCGCCAGCGCGTCATGATCGCCATCGCGCTCGCCTGCCGGCCCGATCTCCTGATCGCCGACGAGCCGACCACAGCGCTCGACGTCACCGTGCAGGCCGAGATCATCGACCTGATGGCCGAGCTCTGCGCCGCCAAGGGCACCGCCATCCTGATGATCAGCCACGATCTCGGCCTGGTCGCCAACATGTGCCGGCGCGTCGCCGTTATGTATGCTGGCCGCATCGTCGAA
>JADHLS010000452.1 GCA_016780605.1 Reyranella sp. | reverse complement strand
CATGACCGACGCGCTGCGTCTTGGCCGCGCGACCGACTGGCACACGATGGGCGATGGCGGGCCAACGCGGGGCATCGGCGCAGCCACCATCCTGGTCGGTGACGAGGCGCTGACCTGGCTCGAGATGGACCGGATCGACTTCCAGGTGGCGTCATGAACGACGGCCGCGGCCGCAACGCCCCTGACGCGATGGGCTCATCCCGCGCCAAACGCGCCCAGCTGCCGCTGCTCGACCGGCTGGTCGATGCCGATCCCACCGAGACATCGGATCGGCCGCTGTCGGCGGCCGCGGCGATGGACGCCGTCCGCGTCAGCATCTGCAACGACCTCGAGGAATTGCTCAACACGCGCCGGCGATGGCGCTCATGGGATCCCGAGCTCACCGAGCTGGAGAGCTCGCTGGTCGGCTTCGGGTTGCCCGATTTTGCCTCGGGCTCCTTCAACGATCCCCGCCGCCGCGAGGAACTGCGGCTCACCATCGAAACCTGTATCCGCCGCTTCGAGCCGCGCATCGTCAGCCTCAAGGTCACGCTGGCCGAGGCGACCGACAAACAGAGCGGCACGCTCAGGCTGCGCATCGACGCTCTGCTGCACGCCGAGCCGGCGCCCGAGCCGATCGCTTTCGACACGGTGGTCGATCTTCTTACGAAGAACGTGACCGTCCTCGAACAGGAGGCGTAGGTGGCGTCGGATTCCTTGCTTGCCTATTTCAATCGCGAGCTCGAGGCCCTGCGCGTGCTCGCCGGCGAATTCGCCGAGCGCCATCCCAAGATCGCCGGCCGCCTCAGGCTGACCAAGGACACTGTCGACGATCCGCACGTCAGCCGGCTGCTGGAGGGCGTGGCCTTCCTTGGCGCGCGCGTGCAGCACCGGCTGGATGACGAGTTTCCCGAGCTGACCGATGGCCTTCTGTCGGTGCTCTATCCTCACTATCTCGCTCCCATCCCGTCCGTCGCGATCACGCGGTTTGCGGCAAGCCCGGACCTGCAGGTCGCCGCCCATCTGCCGGCGGGCCTCGCCGTGGAAGCCGAGCCGGTCGGCGGCGAGGCATGCCTCTTTCGCACCGCCTATCCGCTGACGCTTTGGCCGGTCGAGATCGAGGCGGTCAAGCTGTCCGGCATGCCCTTGCCCGCGCCACCCAATCCGGCGGCGGCCCAGGCGGCCGCCTGTTTGCGCATCGGGCTCCGCTGCACCAACCCCGCCATGACCTTCACGGAGCTCGGACTGGACAAGCTCCGCGTGTTCCTCGGCGGCGAGCATGGCGCGCAGCTGCTGGAGCTGTTGATGGCCCACACGGTCTCGGTCGCCCTCGCCGACGATCTCGCGGATCCCCATCCGGTGATCCTGCCGCCGGACATGCTGCAGGCCGTGGGCTTTGCCGCCGAAGAAGCGCTGTTTCCCTGGCCGGCCCGCTCGTTCTCGGGCTTCCGACTGCTGACCGAGTACTTTGCCGCGCGCGAGAAGTTCCAGTTCATCGACATCTGCCGCCTCGACGCCAAGACCCTGGTGTCCGCCGGCAATCGCATGGACATCTTCATCTACCTCGACCGCGCCATACCCGATCTCGAACGCTCGGTGCAGGCGAGCAGCCTGACCTTGGGCTGCACGCCGATCGTCAATCTTTTCCCGCAGCGCTGCGAGCCTGTCCCACTGGATCACACCAGCATCGAATATCGCATCGAGCCCGACGTGCGGCGGCCGGCCAGCCTCGAAGTCTGGTCGGTCGAGCGGGTCCGCGAAAGCCTGGCGGACGGCGAATTCAGGACATGGGAGCCGTTTCATCGGTTGACGCGACGGCACCTCGACGGCGCGGCGGGCTCACCGCTCGGCGGCTTCTACGGCACGGCGCGCCGCGAGACCAGCGGCGACATCGGCGGCACCGAGGTCTACCTGTTGCCGCATGACGCCGGCTTCGACCCCGAGCACGAGAGCGGCGGTGTGCTGGCGGTCGACGCGCTGTGCTGCAATCGCGACCTGCCGGCCGCGCTGCCGTTCGGCGGCGGTCGCCCCGTCCTCAGGCTGGTCGAGGGTGCCGCCGCCGTCGCCGCTGTCAGCTGCCTCACCGCCCCGACGCCGACCTTGCGCAGGCCGCTGCGCGAGCGCGGCTTCTGGCGATTGATCTCTCACCTGTCGCTGGGGCATCTCAGCGTCGTCGGCGGAGAGGCCGCCGCCGATGCCCTGCGCGAGGTTCTGCGGCTCTACGACTGCCGCGAGTCCAGCGAATCGCGCACGGCGATCCGTGCGCTGCTGAGCGTCACGTCCAGGCCGGGCAGTGCCCGCATCCCCGGCCTGCGCGGCCCGGGCGCCCGCAACGGCGGCTTCTGCCGAGGGCTCGACGTCACCTTGACCTTCGATGAGCAGGCCTGGACGACCGGCGGGCTCTATCTCCTCGCCTCGGTGCTCGAGCGCTTCCTGGCGTTGCACGCGACGGTGAACTCCTTCGTCCGTACCGAGGTCGCGCTGCGCGGAAGGCCCGAGATCGTCGCGCGATGGCCAGCGCGTGCCGGCAGCCAGGTCCTTCTATGACCACGCCCGGCGGCATACGACCCGTCCGCGCCGCATGCGGCATCACGGCGCCCCTGGCGCGCCTCAAGGCGCACCCGCAACGTTTCACGTTCGATGCCGCGGTGAGGATCCTGACGTTCTTTCGGCGGCAGGCCGACACCGCGCGCTCGGCCCGGTTCACGAGCACTACCGGCTCGTCCTATCCCGCCGCGGAGGTGACGAATGTCCAGGTCGATGGCAGCCTCGCCGAACCGCTCGTGACCGTCGGCGTCATTGGCCTGACCGGTCCTGCCGGAGTCCTGCCGAGATATTACAGCGATGCCGTCGTCGCCGATCAGCGCTCGCGCGCCTTCTCCCTCACCCGCTTCCTCGATCTGATCTCGCATCGCATGGTCGCGGCCTTCGCCGCTGCCGGCGTGAAGTATCGGCCGCACCGCGCCGCCGATGCAGGCGCGCTCGCAACCGACCGGCAACGCAACGATCCGGTGGCCGAAGCGCTGCTGTCCCTGACGGGGTACGGCACGCGCGGGCTTGCCGAGCGGCTGCTGGCCGGCCCGGCGGCGCTGCGGCATTACGCTGGATTCTTTTCCGCCCATCCGCGCTCGGCCGATCGGCTGGAGGCGCTGGCGTCCGACTGGTTGGGACGCCCGGTCAAGGTCGAGCAATTCGCCGGTGCCTGGCTCGCCCTCCCCGTCGATCAGCGATCGCGGCTGCCGGTCGGCGTGTCGCCCGGCGCATTCTGCCAATTGGGCGTCGACGCCGCGCCGGGCATCCGGGCGTGGGATCAGCAGGCGCGCATCGCGCTGCGCATCGGTCCGCTCGACCTCCCCTATTTCGAGAGCCTGCTGCCGGACCGGCCGTTGCTGCGCGAGCTGGTGTCCCTGGTACGGGCTTATGTCGGCTTCGAAGTCGGCTTCGCGGTGAACCCGGTGCTGGCACGCGATGCCGTGCCGGCGCTCGCCATGTCCCAACCCGACCCTTCCGGATCGGGCGGCGCGGGGCCGCTGCTTGGCTGGAACACCTGGCTGCCGACCTCGCGCGCGACGCGGCGGCGGACCGATGCGGACGATGCCCTGTTCGAGGGCGAGCTTGTTGAGGGACGTGCATGACGCAATCGTGGACCAACGGCTACGTCGCCGACATTGCCTATATCGAAGGCTTCTACGTTCAGCAGTCGCCGGCGCGCATGGCGCTGGCTTGCCTGTTCGGCAACGTGGCGGTCGATCTGCCCGCGGCGGACGACACCGCCTGCTATCTCGAGCTCGGTTGCGGCATCGGCCTCGGCGCCCTTCTCACCGCCGCTTCCAATCCCAGCTGGCAGGTGACCGCCGTCGACTACAACCCGGCCCATATCGCGATCGGCACGCGCCTGGCCCGCGCCGCTCGCATCGACAACATCAACTTCCTGGAAGCGGACATCACCAATCTCGCGGCGAGTCCCGAGGGCCGATCCATTCCCCAGGCCGACTTCGTCACCATGCACGGCCTGTGGTCATGGGTCAGCCCCGAGGTCCGCGCCGGCATCGTTCGTCTGCTCGCCACCAAGACCCGCCCGGGCTGCATGGTTCACCTAAGCTACAACGCGCTGCCGGCCTGGCAAGGCGGGCTCGGCATGCAGCGGCTGATCTACGAAGCCGGCATCCGTTCGGGTGGTCGCAGCGACGCGCAAGCCCAGGCGGGCCTTTCCCTCGCCCGCGATCTCAAGGCGGTCGACGCAAAGTATCTCACGGAGAGCAGCCTGACGCGCGACCTGCTCGATAGCACGGCTGGGATGTCGACGGAGTACCTGTCGCACGAGTACATGAGCGCGCACTGGTCCCCTGCCTTCCACGCCGATGTCGTGGCGGCGATGGCGGACGCCAAGCTGGAATGGGTCTCGTCCTGCAATCCGATGGAGAACTTTCCCGAGCTGATGCTGACGGCCGAGCAGCGCGCGGTGATGGACCGCTACAAGGATCCGATCCTGCGCGAGCTGATCAAGGACATCTGCCTGCCGCGCCAATTGCGCCACGACGTGTTCGTCCGCGGTCCCCGGCGGATCGCCAACGACGAGCGTGACGCCGCCTTGCGCCAGCTCACGGTCGTGCCGATCGTCAGCGCCGACGAACTCCAGACCAAATTGCGGGTGCCGGCCGGCATGGCCGAGGTAAGCGGCGCGATGAAGGACATGATGGTCGCCGCGCTGCGCGGCCCGGCGACGATCGGCGACCTGCTGTCGCTCGGCGGCGATCGAAGCAATCCGGCGGAGCTGGTCAGCATGCTGGTAGGGTCATACCAGGGCCAGATCGCAATGCGCACCAACGGCACGCAGCCGGACTCGGCGAACCGACTCAACCGCGTGCTCGGCGCGCGGGTCAATTCCATCGTCGACGCCAAGACGTCGGGCGGGCTCGCCTCGTCGCGTCTCGGCACCGGCCTCACGGCACCGCCGCTGCTGCAGTTCATCGCCGCACGCCTCCTCGATGGCGAGCGGGAAGACAATGCCGAGGCCTGGATCAAGGCTCTCAGCGCGGATGTGATACCCGAAAAGCACGACACGGTTCGCAAGGTGGTCAATACCGCCATCGAGCAACGCCTGCCGATCATGCGGCAGCTGGGAATCGTCCCCGAGTGAACGCAGCGACTTCCGACAATGGAACTATTCCAATTGACCACACGCTTCCGCCCCAATACGGCCGCTAAGGTCGTGTTTCATTCCAAGGCCGGCTCGGCTACCGTCAAGGATCAGCAGGCCGGGCGTAGTCGCTGCTGGCACACCACACGAAAGTAGCGCGCACATGGCGACCGATGACAAGAAATCGCTTCTGTCGATCGAGAGTTCGGCCAAATCACCCCTGACGGCAGTACGGTTGGTGGCCCGCGAGACGATCAGCGAACT
>JADHLS010000451.1 GCA_016780605.1 Reyranella sp. | reverse complement strand
CGCGGTGGGGATCGGCCGGCCATAGGGCGCCCCCTTCTCGGGACAGACGCTCCGCCAGGAAGCGCGACGCTCGCGCGCCCATGAGGGGCAGCAGACGATCCCGCAGCGACGGTTTGCCTGCCACATTCATCGTAATTTGACCGCCCCGTGCAGAAACTTAACGCTATGGCTAGAGCCGCTGAAGCTCATCGATACTATACACGGGAACGACGTCTTCAGGGCGATCTCCGGCGCGCGCAGCGCTTTCCTGCTACGGCCCTTACTGTTTCGGGTCAAATCCCGTATATCGACAGGGGGTCGACATATCATCTGAGCAGCTCAACGTGAACGCCGCCCGGCCATACGTTTCATTCGTCTCGTACTTTCGCAACGACGGCTATACTAGTGATTTCGACGTGCGCGTGAAGCGCGCGACCGCGTTCCTTGCGCGTCAGCTGCAGAAGGCGGCCATTCCGGCCGAACTGATCCTGGTCGAGTGGAACCCTCCGACCGACCGGCCACTGATCATTGAATCCCTCGACCCGCTGCCTCAGGGCGACTGCGTGCAGGTGCGCGGCATCGTCGTCGGCCGCGACCACCACCAGCGATTCATCGGCTCGGATGAATCGGGAATGAACCCGGCCGCGGCGGCCAATGTCGGTTTGCGCCGGGCCCAGGGTCGCTTCATCTCGCCCAAGGCCTCGGACACCTATCTGTCCAACGAGATCATCGCCAAGCTCGCCCGGCAGGATCTGCACGAGAATGCCCTCTACCGCTGCGACCGCTGCGACGTGACGTTGTCACCCACGCTGCTGCGCAATCTCGGAGACGATGCGCTGCTGGCCAGGCTGGAGAACCTGGACAGTACGCGCTTCAGCCACATCCCCAATCCGCCGCAATGGTACATCCGCGACCTGCACACGAACGCTTGCGGTGACTTCCTGCTGATGAGCCGCGCCATGTGGCACACGGTTCGCGGCTTTCCGCTGGACAACACCGTGCTTTCGCTCGACTGCGATTCTCTGATCATGCACGCCGCAGTGGCGCTGGGATCGCACGAGATCCGCCTGCCGGCGAGCTGCCGCATCTTCAAGGGGCGGCACAGTCGGTTGTTCAGCAATCGCATCAGCTACGTCTGGACGCCGCTGCAGTCCAAGGTCGACAAGATCATGACCAGCTTGCGCTGGTGGCGCCTGCAGACCATCGCCCGCAGTGCGTTCGACTATCCCAAGCGCAAGGTCGCCGGCGTGGAGAACGTTCTTGCTCCGTCGATCGAGCGCAACTTCGTCAAGCCCGCCGAACAGTGGGCGCACGGCATCCGCCCCCAGCTCACTCAGCCCGAGAACTGGGGCTTGGCCGATCAGGCGCTTGAGGAGAGGCTGCTCTGCCGCGCTTCCTGGAGCGTCGCGAGTGCATCGGCCGCTGCATGACCATCGACCAGGCGGTCTTCCTCGTCGGCGGCACTGGTAGCCGGCTGAACGAGCTCACGGCTGCCAAGGCGAAACCCGCGCTCGAGGTCGGAGGACGGCCATTCCTCGACTATCTGCTGGATGAGGCGAGCCGACACGGCATTCGCCGTGCCCTGCTGTTGTGCGGCTATCGCGCCCACGACCTCATCCGGGCTTATGACGGCTGCACGCTGCGCGGCATGCGGATCGAGGCCTTGGTCGAGCCCAGTCCGGCCGGCACCGCCGGCGCGCTGGCGCTCGCCGCCGATCGCCTGGATGACCAGTTCTTCCTGGTCAACGGCGATTCGCTGTTCGACTTCAATTGGCTTGCCCTTTGTCCGTCGCCCGACATGCCGTGGACCGGCCTGGTGCGCATGGCGCTCGCCGGGGGCATCGCCGGCACGCGTTATGGGCGCGTCGGCCTGGAAGGCCGGCAGGTCCGCAGCTTCGTCGCGTCGGGCGCGTCGGACCAGCCGATCAATGCCGGCGTCTATCTCATGCGCAAGACGATCCTGCCCAGGATCGGCGCCCTGCCCTGCTCGCTCGAGCGTGACGTCCTGCCTGCGCTGGCTGCGGATGGCCTGATCGAGGGCTCGGTCGTCGAGGCGCCCTTCATCGACATCGGCATTCCAGAGGACTTCGTGCGCGCCCAGAGCCTCGTTCCCTCGATCCTAAAGCGTCCTGCGGCATTCCTCGACCGCGACGGCGTGCTCAACGAGGACACGGGCTACGTCCATCGGATCGACCAGGTGCGCTGGGTCGAGGGCGCGCGCGAGGCGGTGCGCTGGCTGAACGATGCAGGCTACTTCGTCTTCATCTGCACCAACCAGGCGGGCATAGCGCGCGGCTACTACAGCGAGAATCACGTCAACGATCTGCACGACTGGATGAATGTCGAGCTCCGCAAGGTCGGCGCTCATATCGACGACGTCGAATTCTGCCCCTACCACCCCGAAGGGGTTGTCGAGCGCTATCGCAGGATCTCCGATCTCCGCAAGCCCGGTCCGGGCATGCTGAAAAAGCTCATGGCACAGTGGCCGGTCGATCTGGCGGGATCGTTCATGATCGGCGATCGCGATTCCGACGTCGAAGCCGCCGCCGCGGCCGGCATCCCGGGTCACCTCTTCCCGGGCGGCAATCTCCTCGAGTTCGTCAGGAAGATTTCGCCGCAGCGACGAAGAACTGCCGATTGCGGTTGATCTCCAGGACGGCGGCAACTGCCTTTTGCGGCAACGGTCCGCGCTGACTGGCGGCGGCGTTCTGAACGGCCTCGTCGGACGTCAGAATTCCGGGAATCGTGGTCGATACCTCAGTAAAGGCCAGGCAAAAGCGCAATGCCGCGTGAACGCCTTCCGCACCTGGCGCGGCAGAGACCGCAGCCAAGAGGTCGCGTGCCCCATCGATCCAGTTCGCGAGTTGGGCGGCCGACCAGGAGAGACGATGGTCGCCCGGCGGGAACCTGGTGTCACGCGTCACCGTCCCCGACAGGAAGCCGAAGCAGAGCGGCGTTCGGGCAATGAAGCCAGCCTGGCGGCGCGACACCTCGGCAAACAGCCCGCTGGTGACGGCGCGCACGTCCATCATGTTGAAGTTGGCCTGGATCACCGGGACGTCGCTCGCCTGCAGCGCCGCCAGGGCATCCGCAGGTCCTTTGGCCGACAACCCCCAGGCGCGCACCTTGCCGCTGGCAACGAGCCCCGCCATCGCCTTGCGCACGTCGTCCGCCACCAGCACCTCGAGCGGCGCGTTGTGCAAGAGCAGCAGATCGACGTAGTCGCTACCGAGGCGGCGCAGGCTGCGCTCGGTCGAGGCGACGATCGCCGCGGCGGAGAAGTCCGGCGGCCGATCCCACGAGTCGTACCCCGCCTTCGTGGCAATGACGACATCCTTGCGAACGCGGGCCAGGGCCTCGCCGATTAGCGTCTCGCTATGGCCGTTGCCGTAGGCCGCCGAGGTGTCGAAGAAGGTAATGCCCGAGTCGAAAGCCCGCAGAAGGGCTGAACGCGAGGTCGCATCGTCGGTGTCGCCGTAGGACGTTTCGGCGACGGTCCGGCCGCCGATCCCCCAGGCGCCGAAGCCGATCTCCGACACGGAGAGCCCCGTGCGGCCCAGCGTGCGGTAGTTCATGGACGTCAGTAGTGCCCGGCGAGCTCGGGCGTGATGGCGGCTGCGCGCGGCGAATAGAGATATGCGCCCTTCTTGTTGCCCCACCAGACGATCTCGCGGCACCACTTCTGGAAGTCGTCGTAAGGCTTGGCGGTGCGGTCGACCTCGATCCCCAGCGCCTTCTCGGTCAGCACGGCCTGTTCGCCGCCCCTCACCTTGTGCCAGTAATCGAGCAGGTCATAGCGCAGCCTGACCTTGAGATTGTCCTTGGCGAACGGCTGATGCACCAGCGCGTGGTTGAGCCGGATCGCCTCATCGATGATGTCCATCGGCAGCCCGGCTGCTTTGGCGCTCACGATCTCGGCCAGCAGCTTGCCGGCCTCGGCATAGAACGCGTCGAACTTACCTTTGGCCGTCAGCTCGACGAAGATGTACTCGTCGGCCGGCCAGTAGATGCCGAGATACTCCTTGGAGAATACGTACTCGGCGCCGCCGTTCTGGATCGATTGGGCCTCCTTGTGGAAGAAGGCGTTTATCTCGGCGATCAGCGGGAAGCGCTTGGCATCGGCGGCCATGAAGGCCTCGATCATGTCGCGATAGGAGATGCCCGAGATGCCGTGCGCCAGGATCAGTGGGATCTGGAACAGCTTGTCGAAGTGCAGCAGCGCGGTCATCCAGCAGAAGACGCGGGTACGCCGCCAGTCGGCTGCCGGCATCGCCGCCGTAGCCACCACGAGGTCCTGGACCTCGGGCACATCGTCGTCGAGCTCGATGCGCTCGCCGTGGATGTTGATGATCTTTGATTCGACCGTGACCATGCCGTACTTGGCCTGGTAGGCGGCGTCGCCCATCTCGGCGTTGGGCAGGATCGACAGATTGTTGAACTGGATGCGGTTGTGCTGGCCGTTCTCGATCAGCTGGTCGACACCCTTGACGAACGATTCGTAGGTCTCGCCCGGCAGGCCCAGGATCAGGTCCGAATAGGTCTCGACCTTGTCCCGCGTGAAGCGGCGCTGCAGCTCCATGTAGGTGTTGAGCGAAATGTTGTCGCGCTTGATCGCCTCCAGCGTCGGTTTGTCGACGCTCTGCATGGAAAGCGCCACGCCCTTGTTCAGTCCGGCGTCGGACAGGATCTTCTGCGTCTCGTAGGCGCGCTCGGTGGCGTTCTTGGTGTTCTGCACCGACAGTGCCACGGGATACCCGGTCTGCTTCTTGATGCCGGCGACATAGTTGGCGATGTCGACATCGCGCTTCTGGATGCCGAAGTTGGCGTCGCAGCAGAAGATGTATTCGATCTTCTTCTCGGCGAACCAGTCGACCTCGCGATAGAGCCGCTCCTCGCCGAACTTGGTGACCTTGGCGGCCGTCGCCGAGCCCCAGTCGCAAAAGGTGCAGCGGAAGGGACAGCCGCGGTTGGTCTCCCACAGGCCGATCCAGCTCTCGTTCGGATTGGCCGCCATGATCGAATCGAAGGCGCCTTCCAGGAACGGCGAGGGAATCTCGTCGAGGTCGCGCACGCGGTCGATATTGGCATTGCGCACGAAGCTGCCGTCGGCTTTGACCATGCTGACGCCGGGCAGCGTTTGCCATGCGTCGCGGTCGGGGAAGCTCTCGAGGAGCTTCAGGAACGTGCGCTCGCCTTCATTGTGGACGGCGAGGTCGATCTGCGGGTTGTCGCGCAGGAAGGCCTCGGGCTGGTCGGGCACATGGGGGCCGCCGAAGACGATGACGATGCCAGGCCGGATCACCTTCAGCCGCCGGGCGATCTCGAGCGAGATGCGACCATTCCAGACATAGGTGCTGAAGCCCACGAGGTCGGCATCCTTCAGGGCCTCGACGGCGTCGGCGAT
>JADHLS010000004.1 GCA_016780605.1 Reyranella sp. | reverse complement strand
GCCGTCGGCCGGCTCCGCCCCGCTGGCCGTCGATCTCGGCGGCTCATCCCGCGTTGCGCGGATCCCTGCATCCGCTGGCGAAGGCGAGGGCTACGGCATGGCGCCGGTCCTTGCCGCATCCCCGGTCGATCATGGCCAGATCGACCATAGCAAGATGGACCACGCGCAAGCGCCCGCCCCGCAGGTCGCGCAGGCGGCGCACGTCCAGGGCACCGGCACCGTCAAATCCATCGATGCTGCCGGCCACAAGGTCAACCTCGCCCACAATCCGATCCCGGCGATCGGCTGGCCGGCGATGACCATGGACTTCGCCGTTGCCCCGTCGGTCGACCTCAAGGCCCTCAAGCTCGGTGCGCGGGTCACCTTCACGATGCAGCGCGGGGGCGACGGCATGTACGTTATCCAATCGATTGCGCCGGCGGGAGGACAGTGATGCCTCACGATCCCTCTACGCCGATCATCGGACGGCGTCGCTTCGTCCAAGGCATTGCTGCTGCCGGCGCCGTGACGGCGCTGTCGCCGGGATTGGCTATGGCCCGCACCTCTGCCTCGGTCCTGAGCGGCACTGACTTCAAGCTCGAACTCGCCACCATGCCGTTCAACATCACGGGATGGACGCGGACGGCCACCGCCATCAACGGCCAGATCCCCGGCCCGACCTTGCGCATGCGCGAGGGCGACACGGTGACGATCTCGGTCACCAACCGGCTGCCCTTCACCAGCTCGCTGCATTGGCATGGCTTCAGGATCCCCACGGAGATGGATGGCGTTCCGGGCTTCAGTTACAGCGGCATCAAGACGGGGGAGACCTTCGTCTACCGCTTTCCGCTGAAGCAGAGCGGCACCTATTGGTACCATGCGCATGGGCCTGAGGAGCAGACCGGCGTCTACGGCTCGATCGTCATCGACCCCAAAGGCGGCTTCGCCAACCGTTTCGACCGCGACTATGTGATCGTGCTCTCCGACTGGAGCGACGAAAGCCCGCTCAGGATCATCAGCAACCTCAAGTTCCAGAGCGACTACTACAACTACAATCGCCGCACGCTCGGCACCTTCATCCAGGACGCCAGGCGCGATGGGCTGGGGCCGACGGTCCAGGACCGCCTGATGTGGGGCAACATGCGCATGAGCCCCACCGACATCCTCGACGTGTCGGGCGCCACTTACACCTATCTGATGAACGGCCAGCCGCCCGCCGCCAACTGGACGGCGCTGTTCCGTCCGGGCGAGCGTGTGCGGCTGCGCTTCATCGATGCCGGCACCATGAGCATCTTCGATGTGCGCATTCCCGGCCTCAAGATGACGGTGGTGCAGAGCGATGGGAACGACATCGTGCCGGTGACGGTCGACGAGTTCCGCATCGCCCCGGGCGAGACCTACGACGTCATCGTCGAGCCGCGCGAGCCGCAGGCCTACACGATCTTCGCCCAGGTTCAGGATCGCACCGGCTATGCCCGCGGCACGCTGGCGCCACAGCCCGGCATGAGCGCCGCCGTGCCGCCGATGGATCCGCGGCCGCTGCGCACCATGGCCGACATGGGCATGGACCATGGGGCGGGCGGCCACGCCGGGCATGCGATGCCGGGGATGGATCACAGTGGCGGGCAATCGGCGCCGGCCATGTCCGGCCAGTCTGCTGCGCCGCGGCTCGCGGGCCGCGTCGGCGTCGACAATGTCGCCATGGTGACGCGATCGCGTCTCTCGGAGCCGGGCGACGGACTCGACGGCAATGGCCGGCGCGTGCTGCTGCTGAGCGACCTGCGCAACGCCAAGCGCGGCAACGATCCGCGGCCGCCGACGCGTGAGATCGTCATGCACCTGACGGGCAACATGGAACGCTTCATGTGGAGCTTCGACGGCACCAAGTTCTCCGATGCCGCTCCCGTCATGCTGAAGCTCGGCGAGCGGGTCCGCTTCACCCTGATCAACGACACGATGATGGACCACCCCATGCACATGCACGGCGTGTGGAGCGAGCTGGAGAACGGGCAGGGCGACTATCGACCCTACAAGCACACCATTCTCGTCAAGCCGGCGGAGAGGCTGAGCTTCCTGGTGAGCGCCGACGAGCCCGGGCGGTGGGCCTTCCACTGTCACCTGCTCTACCACATGGAGCTCGGCATGATGCGCGAGGTGCGCATATCATGAACCGGTTCGTTGCAGTTCTTTGCATGGCCCTGGCACTTTCCACTGTCGCCGGCGGTGCCCGCGCCCAAAACGCTCCCGCGGCCGAGCAGCCGCAGATGCATGACATGCCGAGGATGCTGGATCAGGCCATCCTCGCCCATCTGCTGGTCGATCAGCTGGAGGGACGCTTCGGCTTTGCCAACGGCAACACGCTGCGTTGGGAAGCGGAAGCCTGGATGGGCACCGATGAGAACAAGGCCTGGCTGCTGACCGAGGGCCGGTACAGCCAAGGCGAGCTGGATGACGGCATCCAGCAGCTGTACTACGGCCGGGCCATCACCACCTACTTCGACGCCCTGGTCGGCACGCGATGGGATCTCGATTCTAAGCCGACTCGCGGCTGGGGCGCGATTGGCATCCAGGGTTTGGCGCCGCAGTGGTTCAAGGTCTCGGCCTTCGGCTATGTCAGCGGCGACGGACATCTCGCCGCCCGGCTGGAGGCGCGCTACGACCTCCTGATCACGCAGCGCCTGATCCTGCAGCCGCAGGTCGAGCTCAACTTCTACACCAAGGACGACCCGGCGCGGCAGGTCGGTGCCGGCCTGTCGGAGCTCGATGCCGGTCTGCGTCTTCGCTACGAGGTCACCCGGCAATTCGCGCCCTATGTGGGCATCACCTACCTGGGGCAGTACGGCGCCACGGCCGACTATGTCAGCGCCGCCGGCGGTTCGACCCAGCAGCTGCGCTTCACCGCCGGCGTGCGCACGTGGTTCTAGAACACATGCCCAGGGCGGTTTGACCTGGGTCAAAACCGCACTGGCGTGTGCCGGTATCATTTGAGCAATGCAGAGCAACGACACGCAACGGCATTCGTCGAGCTTCCTCCTGGCGGCCGACGACAAGGAATTCATCCTCTCCGACGAGATGCGGCCGCTTCGGTTTGCCATGGAGTATGCCAAGGCCGAGCTCGCCCTGCGCAAGGCCTGCATCTGCTCGACGGTCGTCGTCTTCGGTAGCGCGCGCATTCCCTCGCCAGAACAGCTGGCGCAGCTTGGGAACGGCGATGATCGCAAGCTCGAGGCCGTGAAGCGGCGAGCGGTCTACTATGAGAAGGCCCGAGCCTTCGCACACCTCGTCTCGCTGCGTGGCGGAGCGCTGGGCGCCGCACAGGGTTGCGCCGAGAACGTCATCGCGACCGGCGGCGGACCGGGCATCATGGAGGCCGCCAATCGCGGCGCGACGGAAGCGGGTGCGCCCAGCATCGGCTTCAATATCGCCCTCCCAGTGGAGCAGGAGCCCAACGCCTATTCCACGCCCGCCCTCACCTTCAGCTTCCACTACTTCGCCATGCGCAAGATGCACCTGGCGATGCGGGCGAATGCGCTGGCGGTCTTTCCCGGCGGCTTCGGCACCCTCGACGAGCTGTTCGAGATCCTGACCTTGCTGCAGACGCGCAAGATGCCGTCCGTGCCGGTCGTGCTGTTCGGGCGGGACTATTGGCGCCGCGTCATCAATTTCGATGCGCTGGCCGAGGAAGGCGCGATCAGCGAGACGGACCGCCAGCTGTTCGACATCGTCGACGAGCCGGAGGAGGCCTGGGAGGTGCTCTGCCGCCATGGTCTCAGGGCGCATCTTCCACCCAGGCGGATGCACTCGACGATGCGCGCCGGTGCGATCGCGAGCGCACCGACATGCGACTGACTTTTCTCGGGGCGACGCAGACGGTCACCGGGTCGAAGACACTGGTGACCGCCGGCAGGAGCAAGCTGCTGGTCGATTGCGGGCTGTTCCAGGGCCAGAGGGAGCTGAAGGAGCGGAACTGGGCCGAGCTGCCGGTCGATCCGACGTCGATCGATGCGGTCGTTCTCACCCATGCCCATCTCGACCATTCCGGCTACCTGCCGGTGCTGGTGAGGAAGGGCTTTCGCGGCCCGGTCTGGTGCACGCCGGCGACGCGCGATCTTTGCGAGATCCTGCTGGTCGACAGCGGACACCTGCTGGAGCGGGATGCCGAGTTCGCCAATCGTCACGGTTATTCCCGGCACAAGCCGGCGCTCCCCCTCTATACCGTCGAGGAGGCGCGGGCGGCCTTGCGCTACCTGCGTACTGTCCCGTTCGGCCCGTCCTTCCAGCCGATCGATGAGGTGACAGCGATGTTCCTGCCGGCGGGCCACATCCTCGGCGCCGCCATGGTCCGCCTGGACGATGGCGCCGTCTCCGTTCTGTTCAGCGGCGACCTCGGGCGGCCGCATGACCCGGTCATGCTCGAGCCTGCCCGGCGGCCGGCGAGCGACTTCGTCGTCGTCGAATCGACTTATGGCGACCGCCGGCACGACACGACCGATGTCGAACAGCGATTGGCGGAAATCGTCTCCAGCACGGCGGCACGCGGCGGTACGGTCATCATCCCGGCTTTCGCCGTCGGCCGCGCGCAATCGCTGCTCTATCACCTCGACCGGCTGAAGAGACGCGGCGCTCTCCCGCCGATCCCCATCTATCTCGACAGCCCGATGGCGATCGATGCCTCCGACATCCTGTGCCGGCACGTCGGCGATCACAGGCTGGGCGACGGCGAGTGCCGCCGCATGTGCAGCGTCGCGCACTACGTGCAGAGCGTCGAGGAATCCAAGAGCCTCGATCGGCAGACCATGCCGATGGTGATCGTCTCGGCGAGCGGCATGGCGACCGGCGGCCGGGTGCTGCACCATCTCAAGGCGATGGCGCCCGATCCCCGCAACACCATCCTGCTGACCGGCTTCCAGGCCGCCGGCACGCGCGGCGCCCAGCTGCATGCTGGCGCCCGGGAGCTCACCATCCATGGCCAGCTGGTGCCCGTCCGGGCCGCCGTCGAATCGCTCGACATGCTCTCGGCCCATGCCGATGCCGACGAGATCCTGCGCTGGCTGGCGAGCGGCCCGCAGGCGCCGCAGCGGACGTTCGTCATCCACGGTGAGGATCACGCCGCGGACACCCTCTGCCGGCGCGTGGCGAGCGAGCTCGGCTGGCAGGCCGAGGTCCCGGTCTATGGCGAGGCCGCCGACCTCACGGTGCGTCGCGACGCGCGCTCACTGGTGTAGCGGCAATGAGGGCGGGCAAAGGCTATTGCGGCTCGATCCTGGCGATCTTCACGTAGTCCGCCCATTTGGCGCGCTCCTCGCGGTCCTGCGCGGCGCATTGCGCCAGGGTGAGCGGCTTGGCCGTCAAGGCGAACTCGTTGATCAGGCGGTTCTGGATGTCGGGCGAGGTGATGGCCTCGTTGATCAACGCGTTCAGCTTCTCCTGGATGGCGATCGGCGTCGCCTTGGGGACGGCGATGGCGAGAAAGCCCGTGCTCGTGAAGTCCGGGAATGTCTCGGCCAGTGTCGGCAGGTCGGGATAGAGCGGGCTGCGCTGCGGCAAGGTGATGGCGAGCGGCCGCGCCTTGTCGGCCACGACCTGGCCGCGGCCGGCCGTCAGGTCGACGAACATGAACTGGATGGCGCCGGCGTAGAGATCGGTCCAGGCATTGCCGATCGCCTTGTAGGCGACGGCCTGCCATTCGACGCCGGCGCGCTTGGCCAGGACCTCGGCGGGCACCTGGGAACTGGCATTGAAGTAGCCGAAGTTCAGCTTGCCGGGATTGGCCTTGGCGTAGGTCAGAAGATCATTGAGCGTCTTGTAAGGGCTATCGGCGGGCACGACGATGAAAGCGCCGCTCGAGCCGATCACCCCCACCACCGTAAAATCCTTGTCCGGATCGTAGCCCGGGCTCTTGAACATGTGGATGTTGGCGGCGTTGGTCGAGGTGGTGGCCAGCATCAGCGTATAGCCGTCGGGAGCGGCCGACTTCACGGCCAGCACGCCGACGATGCCGTTGGCGCCAGGCTTGTTCTCGACCACGAAGGGCTGGCCGGTCTTGTCCTCGATGTACTTGCCGACCAGGCGCGCGGTGATGTCGCCCGAGCCGCCTGGCGCAAAGGGCACGATGATGCGGATCGGCTTGCTGGGATAATCGGTTTGTGCGGCGACTGGAAACGCGGCGAGGGCAGGCAAGGCGAAGAGGGCGCGGCGAGACAGCGATGTGCGAAACGAAGACATGCCCTGCAGTCTAAAGCAAATGCCGCGCATGGACAGCTGAGCGCCTGCAGCCCTACCCTGCAGCCATGTCACAATCCGGTCGTCCGCCGCTCGAAGGCATCCGCGTCATCGATTTCTCTCGCGTGATCGCGGGGCCGATGTGCACCCAGATCCTGTCCGACATGGGTGCCGACGTGATCAAGATCGAGAATCCCGACGGCGGCGACGACACGCGCAAGGGCGCGGGCCCGCGCGTCGGCGGCGAAAGCCACTTCTTCATGACCTTCAACCGCGGCAAGAAGAGCGTGGCGCTCGACTTCACCAAGCCCGAGGGCCAGGCGGTGGTGATGAAGCTGCTCGAGACCGCCGACGTGCTGGTGCAGAACTTCCGCCCCGGCGTGCCGAAGAAATACGGCTTCGACTACGAAAGCCTGCACAAGAAGTTTCCTCGCCTGATCTATCTCTCGATCTCGGCCTACGGTCAGACCGGACCATTGTCGGACCGGCCGGGCTACGATCCGGTGCTGCAGGCCGAATCGGGCATGATGAGCGTTAACGGCGAGGCCAACGGCGAGGGCCTGCGGCACGCCATCGCCATCGTCGATACCATGACGGCGATCCATTCGGTGGCGGCGATCAACGCGGCGCTGTTCGCGCGCACCAGCACGGGCAAGGGTCAGCACGTCGATCTCGCGCTCTACGACACCGCGCTCGCAGCGCTCGGCAACATGGGTTCCTACTACCTGATCGGCGGCGAGCAGCCGCGCCGCGCCGGCAACGGCCACTTCGCGTCGGCGCCCAACAGCTCGTTCGAGACCAAGAACGGCAAGATCTACATGGCCGTCGCCAACCAGAAGCTGTTCACCGACACCTGCAAGGCGCTCGGCCATCCCGAATGGGCGACCGATCCGCGTTTCGCCCAGCTCGCCGACCGCGTCGCCAACAAGCCCGAGCTGACGCGCATGATGGAAGAGGTGCTGAAGACCGACACCAAGGAGAACTGGGGCCACAAGCTGCGCCACCTGCCGGCCGGTCCGATCCGCACCATGAAGGAGGCGCTCGACGAGCCCGAGGTCAAGCGCCGCGGCATGCTGAAGACCTACAAGCACAGCAAGGCCGGAGAGGTGCCGATCATCGGCTCGAACTATCGCTTCTCCGACACCCCGGTCGACGACACGCGCCCGCCGCCGGCGCTCGGCGAGCACACCGACCAGGTGCTGGGGAAGATCGCGGGACTGAGCAGCAAGGACATCGCCGCCTTGAGGGACAAGAAGATCATTGGCTAGGTGCCGGAGCGCGGCGAGATACTGGCCGAGAAGGTCGAGGAGATTCTCGGCGCCGATCGCTGATCGCCGCGCCATGGCCTCGACCAGCCGTCTGGGATACCAATGACCAGACCATGGTCGTGAAACCCGTCGTCCCGTCCGGTCGCGACATCCGCCTCGACCTGTTCCGCGGCCTGGCGCTGTGGTTCATCTTCCTCGATCACGTGCCGACCGTGATGAACTGGCTCACGGTTCGCAATTACGGCTTCAGCGATGCCACCGAGATCTTCGTCTTCATCTCGGGCTACACCGCGGTGATCGCCTACAGCGGCATGATGCTGCGCGAGGGCTGGCTGCGCGCGGCCGCCCGAATCTGGCGCCGCGTCTGGCAGCTCTATGTCGCCCACATCCTGCTGTTCGTGGTCTACACTGCGGAGATCGCCTACGTGTCGATCGCCACCGATACATCCTCGGTGATCGAAGAGTTCGCCATGATGGGGCTGGGCGAGAATCCGTTCCAGGCCATGATGCAGGCGGCGCTGCTCAATTTCCGGCCGGCCAATCTCGACGTCCTGCCCCTCTATATTTTGCTGCTGGCCGTCTTCCCCTTCGTCCTGCCGGTCATCATCCGCTGGCCGCTCGCGGTGATCGCCGCCTCGCTCGCACTCTACATACCGACCCTCCACTACGACTGGAACCTGACAGCTTATCCTCCGGACAAGGGGGTGTGGTTCTTCAATCCACTGGCCTGGCAGATCGTTTTCCACATCGGTGCGGCCTGCGCCGTGCTCGGTCCGCGATTGAAATCGCTCGACCGGTTCCGCACGACGCTCACGGTCCTGGCGGTGATCTACCTTCTGTTTGGCTTCCTCATGACAATGTCCTTTGAATTCAACGCCCTGGCTGAGCGCATCCCGCCCTGGGTCAACCGCCTAATTTACCCAATGGACAAGACGAATATCGCCCCCATGCGGGTCGTTCACTTCCTGGCGTTCGCCTGGCTGGTCAGGGTGCTGGTGCCGTTCAATGCGCCTTTCCTCCGGTGGCGGATTTTGGAGCCAGTTCGCAGGTGCGGGGAACATTCGTTGCTTATATTCTGCATCGGTACGTTCCTTGCGTTGACCGCCCAGACCGCCATCCGATACTTCGAGGAGTCGATACTGTCGCAGATCGTCGTCAGCACCGCAGGGATCGTCGCCATGTGCGTAGCCGCCTATGTGGCGACCTGGTTCAAGAGTGGAGGGTCGGCCGGTCCCGGACGGAGCACCGCAGAGGTCGCGACATGAGCCGTCACCTGCGACGCTTCGGATGGGTGGCAGCGCTCGCGCTGCTGCTGGTGCCGGCCGGCAGCTATTCGCAGTCGATGACATACTGCCGTGCCAAGCCCGAACTGCTGGAGCTGGGCAGTTCCCTGCCGGAGACGCGCAAGTCGATTGCCGAGCGCAAGAAGCTGCGCATCATCGCCCTCGGTTCGTCTTCGACCTCGGGTTACGGGGTGTCCAACCCGGCCTATGCCTATCCGGCCCAGCTCAAGATGGGGCTCGACAAGGCGCTCCCGGGCATCGACGTCGACGTCATCAACCGCGGTATCGGTGGGCAGGACGTCGAAGAGATGGCGGCGCGCATGCGCAGCGAGATGCAGGAGAACCCGGCATCGCTGGTGGTCTGGCAGACCGGCACCAATGCGGCGATCCGCCAGATGCCGCTCGACAAGTTCGCCCATTGGCTGCGCAACGGGCTGGCGCTCGGCAAGTCGCTGGGTGCGGACTTCGTGTTGATGAACCTGCAGTACGTACCCGCTGTCGTGGCGGCTCCCGACAAGGAAGCCTACGAGAAGATCATGGCGGCGTCGGCCAAGGAATACGAGGCCGGCCTGTTCCGCCGCTTCGACATCATGAGAGGCTGGTACCAGGACGGCATGCCCTACGGCCAGTTCGTCCAGCTCGACGGTCTGCACCTCAACGACTTCGGCCAGAAGTGCATCGGCAAGCTGCTCACCAAGGCCATCCTGAATTCGTTGAACGGTCCCTGACCGATGCCCCGTCGCTTCGTCGATCTGTCGATCTACCTCGAGAACGACGTCATCTCCGATCCCGCGCCGTTCGGCCCGAAGATCCAGTACCACAAGCATGCCGACACGGCGGGTCAGATCGCCGGTTTCTTCCCGGGGCTGAAAAAAGAGGACCTGCCGGACGGCCAGGGCTGGGCGGTCGAGAACGTCAATCTCTCGACCCACAACGGCACGCATCTCGACGCGCCCTATCACTTCCATCCGACGATGAACAAGGGCGAGCGCGCCATCACCATCGACGAGGTGCCGCTCGAATGGTGCTTCCAGCCCGGCGTGAAGCTCGACTTCCGCGACAAGCCGGACGGCCATGTCATCACCGCCAGGGAAGTCGAGGACGAGCTCTCACGCATCGGCCACGAGCTGAAACCGCTCGAGATCGTCGTGGTCAACACGCGCGCTGGCTCGCGCTACGGTAACGACGATTACGTGAACTCGGGTTGCGGCATGGGTTACGACGCCACCATGTTCCTGCTCGAGAAGGGCATCCGGCTCACCGGCACCGACGCCTGGAGCTGGGATGCGCCGTTCTATTTCACCGCCCAGAAATGGGCCAAGGATCGCGATCCCTCGATCATCTGGGAAGGGCACAAGGCCGGCCGCCATATCGGCTACTGCCATCTCGAGAAGCTGCACAATCTCGAGGCCCTGCCGGGCGACGGTTTCACCATCGCCTGCTTCCCGCACAAGATCCGCGGCGCCTCCGCCGGCTGGACGCGCGCGGTGGCGATCTTCGAGGAGTAAGGCAGTCTTGCCGCAACGACGAAAGGTGCGTCCTAAGCCAGAGGCTCCGGCTCGCCCGGTGGCAGCGGCATCTCGAAGACATTGAGCGTCATCGACACCAGCATGTAGTAGCCGCAGACGCCGACCAGGTCGACCACGCCCTGCTCGCCGAACGCCTCGACGGCGCGCTTGTAGTTGGGTGCCGAAACGCGATTGGTCGCGAGATATTCGGTGACGAAGTCGTAGACGATCTTCTCGACGTCGCGGGTGAAGGGGGGCGACTGGCGGGTGCGGACCGCTTCGACGATGGCGGGCGCGAGGCCCGCCTCCTTGGCGAGGCGGGCGTGGGCGTAGAACTCGTACTGCGCCTTGAAATGGCGGCCGACCAGGCAGATCGCGAGCTCGCTCAGGTCGCGCGGCAGCGAGTTGTTGAAGCGGCAGTACTCGCCGAGCTTTTGCGCGCGGTCGGCCAGCACGGGGCTGCGCAGCCACGGCTCGAACGGGCCGCGCAGGCCGCCGCGCGGCCCCGTGACGATCGCGTCGGCCACCTTCTTTTGTTCAGGCGAGAGCTTGTTGAGGTCGAGCGGAGCCAGACGCGGCATAAGGCGATTTCCTTGGGTTGAGGTGAGATCAGAGCGGGCAGCCGGCGTCGCCGGTCATGCTCTTGTTGGCGTTGTCGAACATGCGGTTGATGATGGCCTCGCCGGCGCTTTGCGCCTTGTCGGCCTGGGCCCCGCAGGAGCCCGTAGCAGTCCACAACACCTTGCCGCCTTCGATGGAGTAGAGGGTCAGCGTGATGCGCAGCAACGGCACGCTGGTCGGGCTCGAGAGGCCGTCGCGCCGGCGGATCGTGTTGCTGGGCAGGTCCATGCGTGGGTTCGAGCCCGGCGGCGCATAGGACGGCTGGCCGCCCTGCGTTCGGTAGTCGCGGTCGCTGCCGCCGGAGAAGTCGAAGTAGCTCACATCCATGCGCATGACGTTGCCGCCGGAGAAGCCGACTTCGTTGCCGCGCTGCGACAGCCGCGTCATCACCTGGCGGCGCAATTCCCGCGACAGGTGCGTGTCGGAAGTGAGCTGGACGGCGACCTTGGCTTTGGGGATCTGCTGGTAGGCCTTGACCTCCATCTCGCCGAGCTTGGGGCCGCTCGGCACGCCCGGGGTCTGCGCCGAAGCGCCACCAGATACAGACAAGGCAACGGCGCCGAGCAGCGCCAGTGCCGCGGCAATGATCGCGATATGCATCGTTCTCCCCCTAAGCGGCCGCGAGCCTGCGCCAGCCGGGCTCGTCGCGGTCGAGCATGCGTTTCAGCGATTCGAAGTGCAGGAGGGCCTGCTGCGATTCGCCGGCGATCTGGTTGGCGGTGTGCTCGGCGAGCTTGGCGTCGATGTTGTGCAGCGGCCGGCCGGTCTGCATGGCAAGAACCTGCACCATCGCCGCCCGTTCGAGATAATAGAGCTCGTCATAGGCCTGGGCGACAGTCGGGCCGGAGACGATGACGCCGTGATTGCGCAGGAACAGGATGTCCTTGTCGGCCATGGCGCGGCACATGCGGTCGCCCTCCTCGTTGGAGAGGGCAACGCCGGAATATTCGTCGTCGTAGGCGATGCGGTTCCAGTAGCGGAAGGCGTTCTGGGTGCACATCTCGATGCGCCCATCCTGGATCGAGGTCAGCGCCGTGGCGTAGGGCATGTGGGTGTGCAGCACGACCTTGGCGCGAGGATTGCCGGCGTGCAGGCGGGCATGGATGAAGAACGCCGTGGCCTCGACCTGGTATTTGCCCTCGACGATGTTGCCCGCGCCGTCGGCCATCACCAGGTCGCCCGGCGTGATCTCCGACCAGTGCAGGCCCTGCGGGTTGACCAGGAATAGGTCCTCGCGGCCCGGCACCGTCATGCTGAAGTGATTGCACACGCCTTCGTTGAGACCGTGCCGCACCGCCGCCCGGAGCGCAGTCGTAAGGTCGATCCGCGCCTGGGTCACGGGGTCGTTGGCAAGCATCAAAAGGTCTCCATTTGCCGAAGGACGTAGCGAGTGGCGATGATGCTGCCAAGCCCGTTGCGTGGCCAAGCGAAATCGCCGCATCTCTGGAGTCTGGCAATGGACGTCCTGTTTCGCTCGCCCCTGGGAGCGCTGCTGGCCAAGCCGTGGGTCGATCAGGCCGGCCTGTTCGGCCTCAGGCGCTGGTACTTTCCGCTATCGCGCCTGTGGGCGGCAGCCAATGCCGCGGGCGACGACACTGCCCGCTTTCGTGACGAGATCGGCGCGCCGCTCGCCGCCTGGCCGGAGGCCTATTTGCGTTCCGTGCTGGCGCGCAATGCAGCCCGCAAGGCGGACGCGGAGACGAGCCGATCGGCCTGGGAGGCGGCGTTGTTCGGCGGGGCACCGGGCGAGGACTGCCTGGCCCTGGATCGCCGGCGTCGCACTGCCGCCACCCGGCATCTCGCAACGCGTGCTTCTTTCTATCCGCTGCTGTTTCCGACCAGGCCGCCATCGGCTCGTTGGGAGATCGACACGCCCGCCGATGTCGAGCGCGATCTCGGGCCGGCGATCGCCCGCCCCGACAGTCTCTACGATGTTGCGGTCGATGCCGGCGCCATCGCCGTGTCGTCGGTAATGAAGGACGGCTTGTGGGAATATTGGCTGCGTGCGCCGACGCCGGTGCCCCGGCTGCATGGACGGGCTGGCAGCGAAACGCTTTATGCGCGCGTGACCGAACCGGCAGAGCCGTCGCAGTATCCAACGCTCATCTTCGGCAGCGGTCTATGCCTGGAGTTCGAGTTGCTCACGGCGTCGCGCGGCCCGGCCACCCGGTTGGCCGATCTGGGTTGGCGCGTGGTCGAGCCGGTCTCGCCCTACCACGGCCTGCGCGCGATGCCGGGTCGCTACGGCGGTGAGCCGTTCTTTGCCGCAGGCCCGACGAGCTCGATCGATCTGATCGCCGGACAGGCGATCGAATCGGCGCTGCTGATTGCCTGGTGCCGCCGGCGCTTCGGCGGCAAGGTGGCGCTCGCGGGCATTTCGATGACTTCGTTCGTCGCCCAGCAGGCTGCCAGCCGCTGCCATTTTTGGCCGGCCGAGGCCCGGCCCGACGGCATCATGCTGATAAGCCACTCAGGCAGCATCGAGGACGTGACCTTCGGCGGCGCGCTCGCCGTCACGCTCGGTCTCGATCGGGCGCTGGCACGCGCCGGCTGGTCACGTGAGACGCTGGCGCGCCTGTCGGAGCTAATCGATCCGGCTGCGCAGCCGGCGCTATCGCCGTCGACCATCGTCTCGGTGCTGGGCGAGACCGACCGCTGGCTGCCCTATGACGAGGGCCTGGCCGTCGCGCAGCAATGGCGGTTGCCGGAAGCCAATATCTTCCGCTATCCGCTCGGTCATCTCGGCATGCCGGTACAGCTCACACGCGATACCGCGCCGTTCGAACGGCTCAGGCAGGTGCTGGCGGCGTAACGACGTCGCGGCCCGAGATCTCGCGCACCAGCTTGGTGCGCACGGCGCGGCCGAAATGCTCGAAGTTGTCGGCGACGATCATGAATGAGCCGGGGCCGCCGATGACGTTCTCCTCATAGTACTTGTCGAGCGTGAGGTCGGGCGGCCGGCCGAAGTTGGTGCGATTCATCATCACCGGCAGGCCGTTGATCACCACGCCTTGCGCGACCAGGCGGTCGCGCACCAGCTCGGCCGGCGGACCATCGTTGGTGCGGCCGTCGCCGGAGATGTCGATCACGCGGCGACGCGAGGAGAAGCCCGAATTCTCGAAGCGCTGGCCGGCATGAGCGAGTGCGGCGCCCACCGCCGTCCAGCTCTGCGACTGACGCGGCGCCTCGCTGAGCTTTTCGGCAAAGCCGCGGGCAACCGCCGGACTGTCGATCACCGTCCAGTCGATCACCACCTGCTGGTAGTGCGTGCCGGCCCACTCGGTATAGCAGACGGCGATGCGCCGGTTCTCGCCAGCCAGGATGGCGTCGATCACCCGCTCATTGGTCATCGCCTCAGTGTAGCCGCGGCGCTGCAGCTCGGCCTCGACCTCGTCGATCGAGCGTGAGACGTCGACCGCCAGCACGAGTTGAAGGTCGACCGGCAAATCGGCCGCCCTTGTCGCCGTCGTGATGGAGGACGCGGCGGTCGCCGCCGCCAGGGAGCCCAAGAGCGCGGTCCGTCGCTTCATGTCGTGTCTCCTGCCGGAGCGGCAAGCATAGCACCGCGATGACGGGAGCGACAAAAAACGCCGGAGGCAGGGCCTCCGGCGTTTCGTCGAACCGTTCGTATGCGTACGGTTTACTGGTCGTCGTCGAAGCCGCGCTTGCGCGGTTCGTAGTCGCGCTCACGGCGCGGGCGATCGGAACCGCCGCCGTGGCGGCGCGGTGGACGGCCGAAGTCGCCACCACCACCGCCGCCACCGCCGCTGTTATCGAAACCGCCACCGCCGGCCGGCGGACCGCCGGAGAAGTCGGCGCGCCGGTCGCGCATCGGGCCGCCACCGCCGCCAGCGTCGCCGCGATAGCCACCGCCACCGCCGCCGCCGTCGCGGCCACCGCCGCCGTAGCCGCCGCCACCACCGCCGCCGCGATAGCCACCGCCACCGCCGCCACCGTAGCCGCCGCCACCCCCGCCGCCGCCATAAGGCGGACGCGGACCGCGCGGACGGAAGCCGCCGCCGTCACGACCGCCGCCGCCACCGCCGCCAAATCCGCCGCCACCACCGGGCTGACGTTCAACAGCTTCGCGGACCGCGATCGAGCGGCCATCGAGCAACGCGCCGTTCATGGCCTGCATGGCCGAGGCGCCCTGATCATCTGTTTCCATCTCGAGGAACGCGAAGCCGCGGCTGCGGCCTGTCTCGCGATCCACGATCACTTTTGAAGAGGTAACGGTGCCGAACTGAGAGAAGGCTTCTGACAGACGCTCAGACGTGACCGAGTAGGGCAGGTTGCCCACAAACAATTTGCGACTCATTCAAGGCTCGGGGCTGGAGGAAGGATTGAGCGGAGTCCGGCGCGCGCTTGCTGGACGACTGGGTCCAAGCGTTTTGACGACATTTGACAGATGACCAAGAAGCTCACGAGACGACGTAGACCGGCATTGCGCTCCGCGATTTGTGCCGAGACTCATGATGATGCTCTTCGGCCAGTATCGCAATGCAGGCTTTATGCGCTGAATCCGGGCGTGAGTCCACCGCAAGCGGCGCACGAAATGGCGAGGTTGAGCTCGTATCAAGCAGGTCACACAATCGACATGGAAAGTGGAGGAATTGGATGATCGTCGACCACCGCACCTACGAGCTGCAGCCCGGCCGGTTGCGCGAGTTTCTCGCGCTGTACGAAAAGGAGGGATTGCCGGTGCAGAAGAAGCATCTCGGTAATCTAGTCGGCTTCTTCACCACCGAGGTCGGCAATGTGAATGAGATCGTGCATATCTGGGCGTATGAAGATCTCGCCGACCGCACCAAGCGTCGCGCTGCGATGGCGGCCGATCCGGCGTGGCAAGCTTATTTGCAGAAGAGCCGAGAATATATGAAGCACATAAACAACAAGATATTGGTGCCGACCTCCTTTTCACCCACGAAGTAAGGGAACGATCATGGCGAGCTCTCATCCGCGCCCCCACTCACGGCGAAGCGGTGCGCAAGTGCTGATCGACCAGCTGCGTATCCACGGCACCGACACGATCTTCGGCGTGCCTGGCGAAAGCTATCTCGCGGCGCTCGACGCGCTCTATGCCCAGCGCAATTCCATCCGCTACATCATCTGCCGCCAGGAGGGCGGCGCCGCCAACATGGCCGAGGCCTACGGCAAGCTTACCGGCAAGCCGGGCATCGCCTTCGTCACCCGCGGGCCCGGTGCCACCAATGCAAGCATCGGATTGCATACCGGCTTCCAGGATTCGACGCCCATGATCCTACTGGTCGGCCAGGTGGCGCGCGAGGCGACCGACCGCGAGGCGTTCCAGGAGATCGACTACCGTCGTATGTTCGGGCAGCTGGCCAAGTGGGTCGTCCAGATCGAGGATGCGCGGCGCATCCCGGAGCTGATCAGCCAGGCATTTCACACTGCGTTGAACGGCCGTCCGGGCCCCGTGGTCGTTGCGCTGCCCGAAGACATGCTGGTCGACGAGGTCGAGGTGGCCGATGCCGGCCCCTACAAGATCGCGCGCGGCGCGCCGGCGCCCCAGGACATGGCGGCGCTGCGAGAGCTTCTGTTGGCCGCCGAGCGGCCGATGGTCATCGTGGGCGGCGGCGGCTGGACGGCGCAGGCCTGCGCCGACATCAAGGCCTTCATCGAGACCAATGACCTGGCGGTCTGCGCCTCGTTCCGCAACCAGGACCTGTTCGACAATCGCCATCCCAATTATGCCGGCGATCTCGGCGTCGGCGTGGGCCCGGCGCTGGGCAAACGCCTGAAGGCGTGCGACCTCATCGTCGCCGTCGGGCCGCGGCTCGGCGAAGCGACCAGCGCAGGCTACACGCTGATCGACATTCCAGTCCCTGCCCAGAAGCTGGTGCATGTCCATGCCAGCGCCGAGGAGCTGGGCCGCGTCTATCAGGCGAGCTTGCCCATCAACAGCGGCATGGCGAACTTCGCGGCGGCCGCCAAGGCGATGAAGCCGGTCGACGGCAAGCGCTGGAAGGCGGAAACCGCGGCGGCGCACGCCGAGTATCTCGACAACATCAAGCCCGGCCCTCTGCCGGGCGCGGTGAACATGGGCGAGGTCATCGCCTGGCTGAACAAGCGCCTGCCCGACGATGCTATCGTCACCAACGGCGCGGGCAACTACGCGGCCTTCCTGCACCGCTTCTTCCAGTATCGCGGCTTCAAGACCCAGCTCGCGCCGACCAGCGGCGCCATGGGCTACGGCGTGCCGGCGGCGGTGGCGGCGAAAATCGCCGAGCCCAACCGCATGGTGGTGTCGCTGGCGGGCGACGGCTGCTTCCTGATGAACGGCCAGGAGTTCGCCACCGCCGTCCAGCACGGCGCCAACGTGGTGATCACGGTGGTCGACAACGGCATGTACGGCACCATCCGCATGCACCAGGAGCGCGAGTATCCGACGCGCGTGCACGGCACGGAGCTCAAGAACCCCGACTTCGCCGCCTACGCCCGCGCCTTCGGCGGCCATGGCGAGACCGTCGAGAAGACCGAGGACTATGCCGCGGCCTTCGAGCGCGCGGTGGCGGCGGCCAAGCCCGCCATCATCCACGTCAAGACCGATCCTGAGGCGCTGACCTCGCGCATCACCTTGAGCAAGCTGCGCGAGCAGTCGCTGGAGCGGCAGAAGTGACGCAGTCACCCCGAGCGCAGCGAGGGGCCTTGAGGCCACAGGAAAGGTCCTCGCTGCGCTCGGGGTGACATTAAGCCGGAAGCACCGGGACGCCGTAGGCGCTCACGCGCCTGTCGCGCGTCACGATCGTCAGATCTTCCTCTATCGCCTGCGCGATCATCATTCGATCGAATGGATCGCGATGATGGAAAGGTAGCGTTCGTACACACGCCACGTGTTCCAGTGTAATCGGAAGTGAAGCCGCCGCGATATCGTCGAGGGCTTGTGCGAGGTTCTCCACGAAGCTGAGCTTGCCGATCGACATCTTGATGCCGATCTCCCAGAGCGAAGCGATGCTGACGAAGCGATCGTTGGCGACGTCGCTTAATGCGCGCCGCGCAGCCGGAGAAAGTTCTGTCGGCCGCGCATACGCCCAGATGAAAGCATTGGCATCGAGCAGCAACTTCAAGAGTCGTCAGGCTCCTTCAGCACGTCGAACATCGCTTCGATCTCAGCGTCGGTTTCAGGCGAGTCCCATCCTGGATGGAGAATCACCTTGTCCTTCCCTGCGCCGAGCCGTGGCTTCTTCCGCGCCGGCTCATAGGGCGCCAAGCGCGCAACGGGCTTGCCGGCTTGGCAGATGACCACCTCTTCGCCGTCACGCACTGCGGCGATCAGCTTGGACAGTTGTGTCTTCGCCTCGTGGGTGTTGACGTACTTCATCTTAGCCAACTTAGCTAACCCGGACTGTCTCCGCAAGATCGCGCTTGCGCGGCACCGCCTTCGCTTATATACGAACGCCATCGTGGAGATTTGAGCCGACCGGCTTGCGACCACGTTAAACATCGCTAAAAGGTCGGAGAGGCCCGCAAGCCCCCGTCCTGTTCGGTCGGGGGTTTTCGTTTGTGCGTTCCAGCCAGATGAAGGGTGCACAAGCGCATCGAGGAGAGAGGGCCATGGACGGAGCGATTCCCAAGAAGAAGGCGAAGGCCGATCAGTCGACCTGGCGGCCGCAGACGCGCGCGGTACGCGCTGGCCAGCTGCGCAGCAACTTCGACGAGACGTCGGAGGCGCTTTACCTGACGTCGGGCTACGCCTACGCGAGCGCGGAGGAGGCCGAGGCCACCTTCAAGGGCGATAGCACGCACTACCAGTACTCGCGCTTCGGCAATCCCACCGTCTCCATGTTCGAGAATCGGCTCGCCGCCCTCGAAGGTGCCGAGGCCTGTCGCGCCACCTCGACCGGCATGTCGGCGGTGTTCTTCACCCTGCTGGCCTTGCTGAAGGCCGGCGACCGCATCGTGGCGGCGCGTCAGCTCTTCGGCTCCTGCCACTACATCGTGGCCGACCTGCTGCCCAAGTACGGCATCACCGGCGAGTTCGTCGACGGCGGCGATCTTCAGCAGTGGGAGAAGGCGCTGTCGAAGCCCGCGCAGGCGGTGCTGTTCGAATCGCCCTCCAATCCCATGCTCGACATCGTCGACGTGAAGGCGGTGTGCGAGCTCGCGCACAAGGCGGGCGCCAAGGTCGTGCTCGACAACGCCTTCGCCACGCCGATCCTGCAGCGGCCGCTGGAATGGGGCGCCGACATCGTCGTGCACTCGGCCACCAAGTACATCGACGGCCAGGGCCGCACGCTGGGCGGCGCCGTGCTGGGCAGCCGCGAGTTCATCCTCGAGAAGCTGCAGCCCATCATCCGCAACACCGGCCCCTCGCTCAGCCCGTTCAATGCCTGGGTGCTGGTCAAGGGCATGGAGACGCTGGGGCTGCGCATCGAGCGGCACTGCGCCAACGCCGCGCGCGTGGCCGATGCGCTCGCCGCCCACCCGGCGATCGGCCGCGTGCTCTATCCCGGCCGCAAGGACCATCCGCAGCACGCGCTTGCCATGAGGCAGATGTCCGGCGCGGGCGGCGTCGTCACCTTCGACCTCAAGGCCGGCAAGTGGGCCGCCTTCGAGACGCTGAACCGGCTGCAGCTGGTCGACATCTCCAATAACCTCGGCGACGCGAAGAGCCTGGTGACGCATCCCGCGACCACCACGCACATGCGCATCGGCGCCGAGGAGCGCGCCAAGCTCGGCATCGGCGACGGTACGTGCCGCATCTCGGTCGGGCTCGAGGACGCCGAGGACATCATCGCCGACCTGGTCCAGGCGCTGGGCTGATATTCTTCCGGACCGCCGGCGTCCCGCCGGCCTCTTGAGCCGGCCAGAGGCCGGCGGTCCGGAAGAGCATGATGTGACCATGTCGCTCGCTCGTATCCTGTGGGACGCCAATGCCGATTGGGCGGCGCGCATCCGCGCGCACGGCTTCGTACAGGGGCTGGGTGACGGCACCCTGCCGGCCGAAAGCTTCAGGCATTATGTGGCGCAGGACGCCTATTTCCTCGACGCGTTCGCGCGCGCCTATGCCTTCTGCCTTGCCAACGGCACCTCGCGCGACGACCTCTACGGCTTTTCCGAGCTGATCGCGGGCGTCGTCGAGGAGCTCAAACTGCACAAGAGCTACACGGAGCGACTGCAGATCGATCTCGATGGCACGACGCCCATCCTGGCGACCAAGGCCTATGTCGACTTCCTGCTGGACACGGCGCGGCGCGGCAAGCTCGGCGAGACCATCGCCGGTATGACGCCCTGCATGCGGCTCTACGCCTGGCTCGGGCAGTCGCTTGCCCGGGCGACCGTGGCGCCGGCCTATGCCGACTGGGTGAAGACCTACGCCGATCCCGGCTTCGAGGCGTTGGCGGTGCGGCTTGAAGCGCTGCTCGACCATCACGCCAGGGACACGCCGGCGGTGCGCGCCAACTATCGCCGCGCGATGGAGTTGGAGTACAACTTCTTCAACGCCAACCTTCTATAGCGCCGCGAGCTTCTCCATCGAGCGCTCGATGGCGCCGTGCAGGTCGGCCGTGAGCTTGACGCCCATGGCGTCGCGCACCTCCTGCTCGGCCGCCGCCCACAGCGGCAGCGCGCGCTTGAACAGGGCGCGGCCGGCCGGAGTCGCGACCAGCTCGTGGCGCCGCTTGTCGCCGGACTGGGCACGCTCGACCAGCCCGTCCTTCAGCAGTGGCCCGAGGTTGCGTGTCAGCGTCGTCCGGTCGGTGGCCAGAAGGTCGGACAGTCGCCCGATCGAGACCGGGCCTTCGGCGCTGATGAAGCCGAGCAGCGAGAATTGCGAAATCTTGAGCCCGGTCGGCGCCAGATGCTTGCTGTAGATCTGCGTGACACGCCGCGCCGCACCGCGGATGCGGAAGCAGGTGCAGTCGAGGGGCGACAGGCGCTGGCCGGACATGGCCCCAAGACTAATGCCGGCGCTTGCGATGGCCAAGCTCAAACGTGTATATGCACTAAACTAGCGGAGTGAGTGACGATGAGCGAGGCGGGTTACGGCGTCGTGCCGATCGAGCAGGCACGCACCATGGACGGCCTCGCCCTGTTCAAGGGGATACAGGAGGGTCGATTCCCGGCGCCACCGATCTCCCGGGCATTGGGCTTCCGGGTGACGGAAGTGGAGCTCGGCCGCGTGGCGTTCCAGTACACGCCGGTGTTCGACCATTACAATCCGCTGGGCACGGTGCATGGCGGCATTGCCGCCACGCTGCTCGATTCGGTGATGGGCTGCTGCATCCACTCCACGCTCAAGGCCGGCTTTGGCTTCACCACCCTCGAGATCAAGGTGAACTACGTGCGCGCCATGACCGACAAGACCGGTCCGGTGAAGGCCGAGGGCCGGGTGATCAACGTCGGCGCGCGCATCGCCACCTCCGAAGGCAAGCTCTACGACGGCACCGGCAAGCTCTTGGCTCACGGCACGACGACCTGCCTGATCTTTCCGATTTAGAGCTTCGCTTTGACCCTCAAGCTCCTCTCCCCCGCTAGGGCCCGCTAGGGGGAGAGGAGGCTTGAGGTGCTGTACACTGCAGCCATGCCCCAGGCCGCCGCAGAACAGAGGATGCTTCGGCTGTCGATCGTCGTGACGGTGATCGTCTCGGCGTTCGGCGTGGTGTTCGGCCTGCTGTCGGGCTCGCTGTCGATCATGTTCGACGGCGTGTTCGCCGCCATCGACGCGGCCATGTCGGGCCTGGCGCTGTTCGTCTCCCGCCTGGTCGGCAGCGAGAGAGTCAACCGCCGCTTCCAGTTCGGCTACTGGCACATCGAGCCCATGGTGCTGGCCTTCAATGGCGGCACGCTGATGCTGCTCTGCTTCTATGCTTTCCTGAACGCGGTCGACAGTTTCCTCGCCGGCGGTCGCCAGCTCGATTTCGACTGGGCGATCGCCTACGCCGTGATCGTCTGCGTCGTCTGTTTCGGCATGTTCTTCTACGAAGTCCGCGCCAACCGGCGCATCGGCTCGGACTTCGTGCGGCTGGATGCGCAGAGCTGGTTGATGTCGGCCGCCATCACCTCGGCTCTGCTGGTTGCCTTCGCCATCGCCTGGTCGCTTGCCGGCACGGCCTGGAGCCGCCTTACGCCCTACATCGATCCGGTCGTGCTGGCGCTGCTCACGCTCGTGCTGGTGTTCGTGCCGATCCGAACGGTGCGCAAGGCGCTGCAGGAGATCCTGCTGATCACGCCGCCCGATCTCGACGCCCATGTCCGTCGCGTCATGGACGGCGTGATCGCCGACTATGGGTTCAGCACCTATACCAGCTACGTCGCCAAGGTCGGGCGCGCGCAGTTCATCGAGATCCATATCGCCGTGCCGACCGGCATGCGGCTCGACAATGTCGCAACGGTCGACGCCATTCGTCGCGAGATTGCCGAGGCGATCGGCGACGAGGGCCCGCATCGCTGGCTCACCATCGATTTCACCGCCGATCCGCGATGGCTGTGACGCCATAATCCGGCATTGGCCGTAGGGCTTTGCAATTTGACCTTTTCGCGCCAAC
>JADHLS010000450.1 GCA_016780605.1 Reyranella sp. | reverse complement strand
ACGGCCCTCTCGGCAGACTTTGGCTTCATTCACAAAATCACAGAGGCGGAAATCCCAAGAGGCAGGGCGAATGACTCGATCGGCTACTTGAACACAACCCACACTCAGAAGAACCTATTCCTGGTCACCCACGATCTAAGAAAATGGCTGCCGGACATTTATTGGATGACGGTGTTCGGGAAGCCCTACGTAGAGTTGTTTTCTCGCGAGCGGCTGCTGTCTTGCCCGGCCCATCGGGTTAAGGAGCTGGGGAATGGCTCCATCGTCATCCAGCTCACGCGGGATCTTAAGGACATAACGACCGAGGAAGCGGCATTTGAACGGGTCAGACAAGAAGCCCGAAATCACCTCAACAACGACGCGTTCTTCGATCTCGCCAAGGGGACAGACTATCGTTATCGGGTGCCTGAATTCGTATGGGGCCCCATCGTTCAGTGAAATCTATGGATGCGACACGCGGGCAGTGACCCTTACTGAACTGCCGTTCGGGCGCGCTGGTGATATGTCACCCTTCGCGATGAACAAAGAGCTGCAGCACCTAATCATTGCCGTCCGAAGCCACACCAGGTTTCGCGGCACGTCTGGCCATTCGAAGTTTGGGTGCGGCCACGTTCTGGAACGCCATGGTGAGCGCGCTGCGCAGCGTGCGCGCGTCGATCTCGGCCAGCCGCACCGACGTGGCGCCACGCAAGCCCCAAGTGCCCTTCACCGGCGTGAACATCGCGGGCTCGGCCGCGACCAGCATCTGCTGCTCCTCAGGCGTGAGCTTCACCATCCCCCATGCCGCGTCGGGATAGCCGAGCGTGGCGAACACCTTGCCGCCAGCGCGAAAGTCGGCGTGGCCGCCATGCGCACCTTCGACCGCGCCGTCGAACGACAGTGCCAGTTTCGCGAACGCCGCGGGCGTCATTCGGCAGCGACGGCCAGGCCCATCTGCTCGCAGGTCGGCGCCACGTCGGAGACGGTGGCGCGGCGCATATCGCGGGCATAGCGCTGGTCGTCGAACTCCATGCCGCGATGCATGGTGCAGCGGTCGTCCCAGATCACCAGGTCCTTCACGCGCCAGCGGTGCGAGTAGACGAACTGACGCTGGGTGGCGTGCGCCGTGAGCTCGTCGAGCAGCTTTCTCGCCTCGCCATCGGCCATGCCGCGGATCGCGCCGGCGTGGCTTGCGATGTAGAGGCTCATGCGGCCGCTATCCTGCAGGCGACGCACCAGCACCTGAGGCACCGGCCTGAACGCCTCGCGCTCGCTCTCGTCGAAGTCCGTGAATCCGAGCTTGGCGCGTGAGGTCATGATCGAATGCTCGGCGACCAGCCCCGCGATACGCCGCTTGGTGTCCTCGCTTAGCGCATCGTAGGCCGCGCGCAGGTCGGCGAACTCGGTCTGGCCGCCGATCGGCGGGATCGAGCGCGCGTGCAGCATGGAGCAGTAGGCCGGCAGGCGCTTGAACGAGGAATCGGTGTGCCACAGCCGATTGCCGAGATTGTAGAGCCGCTGGCGATCTTCGGTCTTGAGGATGCGATTCCTGGCATCGAGGTTGCCGACATCGGCCAGCTGCTCGTGGAGGCGCAGCTTGTGGTCCTTGCGTGCCTTGAACACGGTCGTCTCGAGGGGCCCGAAGTGACGGGCGAAAGCGAGCTGGCTTTCGTCGCTGAAGTCCTGGTCGGGAATGACCAGCACGGCGTACTTGGTGAAGGCCGCGCGGATGGCGGCAAGATCCTCCGCGGCGAGCGGCTGGCCGAGCGCGACATCGCCCACTTCGGCCGCGAAGTCGGGGGTAATCGGCTGGACGGTGATGGCCACTTGTTCCTCCTCGGTTCACCCGCTGGTTCACCGATCCTTGCTTTGCGGCAATTGGACCACCGAACGGACATTCCTTCAATCGCCGGATAAGATGCCAGCCATGATCGAAAAGCAGGAAGTTCAGGAAATCTTTCCCACGCCGCTCTGGATCGTGGATCTCCAGCCGGCGGCCGCGGCCAGCCTGAACATCAGGCTGAAGGGCGAGATCGAGAAGATCATCGAGCCGCGCCCGAAGATTCCCGCCGGCAGCAACTGGCAGACCCCGCAGGATCTCCACACCCGACCGGCCTTCTCCGATTTCGTGAAGCTGGTCGAGATGGCGGCCCGCGGCGTCACGCGCTTCCTGCAGGTTGATCAATATCCGATGGGCATCACCGGCTGCTGGGCCAACATCAATCCGCCCGGCGCCTACCATCCCATGCATCATCATCCCAACAACTACCTGAGCGGCGTCTACTACGTCGCCATACCGCCGCCGGGCTCGCAGATCATCTTCCAGGATCCGCGCGGCCAAGCCTCGATGATCATGCCCAAGCCGCGTCAGTACACCCGGCTCACGGCCAACGGCGCCAACGCCCAGAGCAAGGAAGGCCGGCTCGTGATCTTCCCGTCCTGGCTGAAGCACACAGTGCCCGCCAACGACGGGCAGAGCGAGCGCATCAGCATCTCGTTCAACCTGATGTTCAAGAACTTCAGCGAGACCATGGCCGCGCCCCTGTGGGACGCGACGGCCGGCAAACAGAACTAACCAGCGACACTCACTGAATGACAGCATTGCCTGCACGTGGGTCGAGCGACTCAAGTGCTGGCATGATCGCGCGGAAGGCCCCTAGATATGGCGTCTCCTGGAGCGCCAAAAGTCGCAACAAAAGAACCCGGGTGCGAAACAACTCAGTGCATTGTCGGCCTGTACTATAATTGTTGACACTGAAACGTACTTTAGTTATCGTGCGTCATGCCGATGCTCCAAGGCATCGTCCGTTCTATGCATCGTTCATCCGACCCCTCGGTACGCGCCCGTCCGGTGACGCGGCGCCATCGCGCGCGGTTGCGGGCGTCGTGTTTCGATAGAGCCGGCTACGGTGCTTGGAAATTCGGAAAAACAGCCGAAGCACCACCCCTCATCGTGAGTGCGACAGCCATGCCAATGACAATGAAAGAGATCCTGGCGGATGACGCGGGCCTTACAGACCCTTCTTGCCCATCTCCAGGAACTTTTCCTGGCGCTGCTCGCGCAGCGTGTTGGCGTCGAGATTGCCAAGCTGAGTGAGCGCCTCGCCGACCACCTTGCCGACAAGGTCGATCGTCTCGTCGGGATTACGATGCGCGCCGCCCATCGGCTCGGGGATGACGTCGTCGATCACCTCGAGCTTCTTGAGGTCGGCCGCCGTCACCTTCATGGCCTCGGCGGCGTCCTGTGCATTGGCGTTGGAGCGCCACAGGATCGAGGCGCAGCCCTCGGGTGTGATCACCGAGTAGACCGAATTTTCCAGCATGTAGACTCGGTCGGCCGAGGCGATGGCGAGCGCGCCGCCCGAGCCGCCCTCGCCGATGATCACGCTGACCAGCGGCACGCCGAGCGAGAGACAGGTGTCGATCGAGCTTGCGATGGCTTCGGCCTGCCCGCGCGCTTCGGCATCGAGGCCGGGATAGGCACCCGGCGTGTCGACCAGCGTGACCACGGGGAGATGAAAGCGGTCGGCGAGCTTCATCAGCCGCTGCGCCTTGCGGTAGCCCTCTGGCCGCGGCATGCCGAAATTGTGCTTGATGCGCGAATCGGTGTCGTCGCCCTTCTGCTGGCCGATCACCACCACGCTACGGCCATCGAGCCGCCCGACGCCGCCCACGATGGCGGCGTCCTCGCCGAAGGCGCGGTCGCCCGACAGCGGCATGTAGTCGGTGATCAGCCGATCGATGTAGCTCTGGGCGTGCGGCCGCTCGGCATGGCGCGCCACCTGCACGCGCTGCCACGGCGTGAGCTTGGCATAGGTCGCGCGCAGCTGCTTCTGGACCTTGTCCTGCAGACGCATGACTTCTTCGGCGATGTCGACATCACCCGAGTTCGGCAGATGCCTGAGCTCGGCGATCTTGCTTTCGAGCTCGGCGATCGGCTTCTCGAAGTCGAGATAGGTGGTCATTGATTTTCAGGTGTCGCCCGGCACCGGAATCCTGTCAACCGGCCCGCTTTCGCGACCGGCGCGCCAGCGGGTGCTTGTCCTGGACCAGCGCCCGCAGCTTCTCGTCCAGGACATGGGTGTAGATCTGGGTCGTGGCGATATCCGCATGGCCCAGCATCAATTGCACGCTGCGCAGGTCGGCGCCGCCTTCAAGCAGATGGCTGGCGAAGGCGTGGCGCAGCACGTGCGGCGACACGCGCGCGGGATCGATGCCGGCGGCCAGTGCTGCTTCTTTGAGGAGTTGGGCAAAGCGCTGGCGCGTGAGATGGCCGGTGCGGCCGCGCGACGGAAAGAGATAGCGCGACTTCTCGCCCTCCTCGAGCCGGGCTGCACGCATGTGCAGCCACGAGGCGATTGCCGCGCGCGCCGGATCGGAAAGTGGCACCAGCCGCTCCTTGTTGCCCTTGCCGCGCACCACGAGGACGGTCGGATCGCGTTCGACGGCGACGAGCGGCAGCGTCACCAGCTCCGAGACGCGCAGGCCGGTGGCATAGAGGATCTCCAGCAAGGTCGCCATACGTCCCAGATCGTCGTCGCGGCGGCACGCTTCGATCAGGCGGTCGACTTCTTCGCGGGACAGGACCTTGGGCAGCGGCCGGCCGAGCCGCGGCGAATCGAGAGTGCTCGCCGGATCGTCCTCGCGTATGCGTTCGGCCAGCAGGAAGCGGAAGAACTGGCGCATCACCGACAGCCGCCGCGCCACCGTGCGCGGCGTCATACCGACATAGTCGAGAGATTTCAGGTAAGCGCGCAGTGCATCGGCGCCGGCGTTGGCGGGCTTCTGCTTGCGCCGCGCCAGGAACGCCTCGAGATCCTTAAGGTCGGCGCCATAGGCCGCCGTCGTGTTGCGCGACGCGCCGCGCTCGGCCGACAACATCTCGATGAAGGCCTCGGCCTCGCGCGACAGCGGCGTGGACGGCTTCTTTTTCACCGTCCTAGAGGCCGACCAGCATTACGGCTAACGCGCAAAGCGTTCATTGGGGACCGGGACCTCGAAATGGCGCACCGGCGGATGGGGCTCGAGCACGGCAAGCGCCACCACACCCGCGATCAGCAGGCCGACGACAATCACGACGACCACCGGCCCAAGCTTCAGGGTGGGCACGCTGAATCGATTTCTGGAACGGAACAAGGCCACGGCGCGGGCAACCTACCCCGACCGCCCATCGGGCGGCAATTGCCGGACGGTGCATCGCTTGAAACGGCAGGCGGAATGGGCGACATGCATGCTGCAGGCATGTCATGGACGCCCGTTCACCCCTATCACTGCCGCGCACCGTCGCCCTTGTGGGCCTGATGGGTGCCGGCAAGAGCGCCATTGGCAAGCGCCTGGCGATGCGGCTTGGCCTGCCCTTCGTCGACGCCGACGACGAGATCGAGCGCGCCGCCGGCTGCTCGATCGCCGAGA
>JADHLS010000449.1 GCA_016780605.1 Reyranella sp. | reverse complement strand
CCCAGCCCGAACACCACGACGTTGGCGCCGGGCTCGACCTTGGCGGTGTTGATCACCGCGCCGATGCCGGTGGTGACGCCGCAGCCGATGTAGCAGACCTTGTCGAATGGGGCGTCGGGCCGGATCTTGGCGAGCGCAATCTCCGGCAGCACCGTGTAGTTCGAGAAGGTCGAGCAGCCCATGTAGTGATGGACCTTCTTGCCCTTGAGCGAAAAGCGCGAGGTGCCGTCGGGCATCACGCCCTGGCCCTGGGTCGAGCGGATGGCGGTGCAGAGATTGGTCTTGCCAGAGAGACAGGATTTACAGGCCCGGCATTCCGGCGTGTAGAGCGGGATCACGTGATCGCCCTCCTTCAGCGACACGATGCCCGGCCCGACATCGACGACGATGCCCGCGCCCTCATGGCCGAAGATCACCGGGAACAGGCCTTCAGGATCGCCGCCGGAGCGCGTGAATTCGTCGGTGTGGCAGACGCCCGATGCCTTGATCTCGACCAGCACCTCGCCGAATTTCGGCCCTTCGAGGTCGACGTCCTCGATCTCGAGGTTCTTGCCGGCCTCGAAGCAGACTGCCGCCTTTGTCTTCACGCTCGTCCCCTTTCGGTCAGGGGGCGAAGCCTAGAGCAGGGGGAAAACGAACGCTACCAGAGTCGACGCGCGAGGCGGAAGAGTGTGCAGCCCACCCTTCGAGACGCCGCACTTCGTGTGGCTCCTCAGGGTGAGGTGGTGGTGGTGCAACTACTCCACCTCATCCTGAGGAGGCCGCGTAGCGGCTGTCTCGAAGGATGGGCAACATCTCCGACTTCGCAGTCCGATACTGCTCGACCAATCGCCGACACAGCTCCGCCGTTGTCGGGATATCCTCGATGTTCCCGACGCCGTGGCCGGCCGTGTAGATATCCTTCCAGCGCTTCTTGTTCTCCTGCGCCGACACGATCTTGCTGGGCAAGGTCGTGCGCAGCACGTCGAGGTTGATGCCGGCGGCGAGAAGGCTCGGCACCAGCCAGTTGGCCGGCGCGCCGTCGATCGAGGCGGTGAGGAAGACGTCGGTGGCGCGGGTCTTCAGGATCATGTCCTTGTGCGCGGCGGCGGCCATCGCCTCCTGGGTGGCGATGAAGCGCGTGCCGATATAGGCAAGGTCCGCACCCATCGCCTCGGCCGCCAGCACATCACGGCCTGTGGTCTGGCCGCCCGCCAGGACGATGGCGAAGTGATCGCCGAGCTGGCGCACCTCGTTCATCAGGGCGAAAGGATTGATCGTGCCGGTGTGGCCGCCGGCGCCGCCGGCCACGGCGATCACGCCGTCGACGCCCGCCTCCAGCGCCTTCTCGGCATGCCGGCGGTTGGCGATGTCGTGCAGAGCCACGGCGCCCCAGCCATGGATGCGCTTGATGGCATCGCCCGGCGCGCCCTTGGAGGTGAGCACGACCGGCACCTTGTATTTCTCGACCAGGTCGAGATCGCCGGCGTAGCGCGGGTTGGAAGCGTGCACGACCAGGTTCACCGCCCATGGCGCGGGCGTCTTGCCCTGGTCCTCCAGGCGCTTGATGCCCTCCTGCATCTCGTCGAGCCAGCCCTGGAACTCCTCGCGGCTCCGTGTGCCGTGCGCAGGAAAGCTGCCCATGATGCCTTCGCTGCAGCAGGCCAGCGCCATGGCCGGGTTGGAGACCAGGAACATGGGGGCGGCGATGGCGGGGATCGCCATGCGCTCCATCAGCTTGTGCACTTCGGCGCGCGGCATCATACGTCTCCCACCGTTGGCGTCGTCGATGTCACGCCGGATATCTTCAACCTCGCCAGCTCGGCATCGCCGTAGCCCAGAAGCTCGCGCAGCACCTCGTCGGTGTGCTGGCCGAGGTCGGGCGCGGCGCGTTCGATGGTGATGCCCTTGCCGTCGAGGCGGTAGGGCAGTCCTTTCACCAGGCCGCCATGCTCGTCGCGCACCAGTGTTACCCCGGCGAGGTCTTGATTGCTCAGCAGATCGCTCCCGTCATTGCACGGCGCAGCGGCGATGCCGCGGGCGAGCAAGGCTGCCACGGCGTCGTCTCTGTTTTGGTTGGCGCACCAGGCGGCAAGTCCCGGCTCATCGTGTGTGACGGCCATCCAGCGACCATCCTTGCAACGATAAGCGTCCTGCTGCGCACCGTTGTCGCGCGGCGCGAGGGTGTGCGATGGGTTTGCAGATGCCGCAAGGATCTCCTCGCCCAAGGTGAAGGACGCGACCTCGCGCTGGGAGAAGTCGAGGAAAGCGCCTTTGCCGCTGCGACGGGCCTCCATCACCGCCGTGATGACGATCCCGGTCGCGAACAGCGACACGATCTGGTCGGGATAGTTCACGTCCATGCCGGAGATGCGCGGTTGTTCACCTCGGTAGCCGGTCAGCGACGCGATGCCGGAGGTTGCATCCAGCGTCGAGCCAAACGAGACGTTCATCCGCTCCGGTCCGGTGTCGCCCTGGCTGGAGATGGCGGCGAAGACGATGCGCGGATTGACCGCCTTCATCGCCTCGTAGCCCAGGCCGGCGCGATCGAGCACGCCGCGGCGGAAGTTCTCGACCACGACGTCGCAGTGCGCCGCGAGTTCGCGGATCACACGCTGGCCGTCGGGCGATTTGAGGTTGAGCGCCAGCCCGCGCTTGTTGCGGTTGGTGAAGCGGAACTGCGGCGAGCGGTTCCACCAGCCGTCGTCGTCGTCCATCTTGCCGACGACGCGGAAGGGATCGAGATAGGCGCCGGATTCGATCTTGAGAACCTCGGCCCCGAGATCGCCCAGCATGGCCGAGGTGTTGGCGCCGGCCGTCAACAGGCCGAAGTCGAGCACGCGCACGCCGGAAAGGGGCCCCTTCATGCCGCGAGCTCCTTGCGCCCGAGCTCCTTACTCCCGAGCGACGGTGCGGGACGCGGCGCGAAGGAGCGACCGTTCCATTGCACGGGGAGCTGCGGGATCAGGACCTTGCCGATGTCGGGGGCCGTCATCTCGGCCAGGAACCCGCGCGCGACGTACTGCTCGGCCTTAAGCAGCTCCGCCGGCGTGAAGATCGGGCCGAACGGCACGCCCTTGGCCTGCGCCGTCTTCTGGATCTCGGCGCGCGTCTTGTCGGCGAACCACGGCGTGATGATGTCGTAGAGCTCGGCGATGTGCGTGCGCCGGCCGGCGCGGGTCGCGAACTTGGGATTTTCCAGCCGCGGATCGCCGATCAGGGCGCGCGTCGCAGGCCACTGCGTCACGGTGTAGACCACGGCGACATGCCCGTCGCGGCAGGGCACGATCTGGAACTCCGAGCGCCGGCCCTCGCGGCCGGGCGAGACGCCGGTCGCGGCGGCACCCGACGCGGCTTTCCAGTTCACCCACTGCATCACTTCGGTGAGCGACACCCGCACCTTTGGCGCGGCCTGCCCGGCATCGCGCCCGGCCAGCGCGGCCGTGAGACCGGTGAAGGCGGTGAGGCCCGCGGCGTAGGAAGCCTGGTGCCCGCCGAGCTTCAGGGGCTTGCGCTCGGGCTCGCCGATCATGTGCATCAGGCCGCCCAGCGCCTGGATGGCGAGCTCGCTCACCGGGCGCGCCGCGGCGTTCATCTCGACGGGGAAGGCCGCGATCTCGATCGGCGTCGCCTTGCCGGCGCGAGCGAGCGCCGCGATCGCCGCCGGCTCCTCGAACAGGCAGGCATCGGCACGGTCGAGCAATTTCACAAGATGGGCGCGCCCTCGCTCGGTTCCGAGGTCGAGCACCAGCGAGCGCTTGGAGGTATTGAGAAACTGGAAGAGCGCCGATGCCCCCGCCGGCAGCAGCGGCGGCAGGGTGCGCACCGCATCGCCACCGGGTGGCTCGATCTTGAGCACGTCGGCGCCGAGATCAGCCGCGATCTTGGCCGCCAGCGACGTCGCGAGCCTGAGGCAAAGCGGCACACCCGAATCGGTCACCTCGACAATGGTGAAGCGGGCAAGCGGCAGGTCGGTGGGCATGCGCGATGATCGGCGCAAGGGCCGGCTTCGGTCAACGGCGCGCGCGTGCTACGGTCGAAGCGACGGAGGTCAAATGGCACAGACCGGCAATCACAAAGGCCTGCAGTTCGGAATTTTCCTCGCGCCGTTCCATCGGCTGGGCGAGAACCCCACGGTCGGCATGGCGCGCGACATGGAGCTGATCGAATGGCTCGATGAGCTGGGCTACGACGAGGCCTGGATCGGCGAGCACCATTCCGCAGGGTGGGAGACCATCGCTTCGCCGGAAGTCTTCATCGGCGCCGCCATCGAGCGCACGCGCTACATCCGGCTGGGCTCGGGCGTCACCAGCCTGCCCTACCACCACCCGCTGATGGTGGCGAACCGCTTCGTGCAGCTCGACCACATGTCGCGCGGCCGCACCATGCTGGGCTGCGGGCCGGGCGCGCTGCCATCGGACGCCTACATGATGGGCATAGATCCTTCGACCCAGCGCGACCGCATGGAGCAGTCGCTCTCGGCCATCATGCAGCTGCTGAAGTGCGAGGAGCCGGTCACGATGAAGACCGACTGGTTCGAGCTCAAAGAGGCGCGGCTGCATCTCGCGCCCTACTCCTATCCGCATTTCCCCATCGCCTGTGCCAGCACCATCACGCCCTCGGGCATGATCGCGGCCGGCAAGCATGGTCTCGGCGTGCTGTCGATCGGTGCCGGCCTGCCGGGCGGGCCCGAAGCGATGGCCAAGCAGTGGTCGATCTACGAGGAGACCGCGGCCAAGCACGGCCATAAGGCCGACCGCTCGAAGTGGCGCATCGTGGTGAACGCGCATCTCGCCGACGACGACGAGCAGGCCCTGCGCGAGGTCCATGCCGGCGAGCGCTGCGAGACGGTGACCTACTTCGAGGACACGCTTGGCCGTCCGCCGGGCCGTGCCGACGATCCGCTGCGCGACGGCGTGAAGAACGGCACGACCCTGGTCGGCACGCCCGACACCGTGGCCAAGGGCATCGAAAAGCTGCTGGGTTATTCCAACGGCGGCTTCGGCGGCATCCTGTTCCGCGCCCATGAATGGGCCAACCGCGAGCAGACGCTGCGGTCCTACGAGCTCTTCGCGCGCTACGTCATGCCGCGCTTCCAGGGTTCGCTCGACACCATCATCGGCTCGAACAGCTGGTCGCGCGAGAACCGCAAAGCGGTGTTCGGCCCGACTGTGGCAGCGGTGAAGAAGGCCTTCACCGATGTCGGCCGCGAGGTGCCGGAGGAATTCCGCGCGCGCACCGTTGGGGCGAGAGACGTGGCGGAGTGATCTTCGGAGGGCGGACCTCCAGGTCCGTTCATGATCATGGTCTTTGCCGGGAGCGCGCCACTCCAGTGGCGCATCATATTTGTTTCAAAAGCCCATGAGCGGCACTGGAGTGCCGCGCTCCCGGCAAAGAGCGGACCTGGAGGTCCGCGCTCCAG
>JADHLS010000448.1 GCA_016780605.1 Reyranella sp. | reverse complement strand
CTCGCGGATCCTGTCGTGCTCGTCCGCGTCCGCGGCGATCAGGGGCGCAAGATCGCGGGCTTTCTGTACCTGCGGATGGACGGTCGGCATGGTCTGTAACTCCTGCGCCGCGACGGCGCGGCCCCGATTGATTACCGACCGGTGGGACGCCCCGGTCAAGCGATGGCCGCCCGCCCTCTCGACCTGCGGCAGTCAATTTCTTGACGAGGGGAGCGATCGTGGCGCAAAGGAGTGCCCCCCGGAAAAGACCCCATGATTCGCCTCGACAACATCAGCAAGCAGCACGGCCATCAGATCCTGTTCATTGACGCCTCGATGGGCCTCCAGAAGGGAGAGAAGGTGGGGCTTGTCGGGCCCAACGGCGCCGGCAAGACGACGGTATTCCGCATGATCGCCGGGCAGGAGCAGCCCGACGACGGCCAGGTGACGGTCGATCCCGGCATGACCATCGGCTATTTCAGCCAGGATGTCGGCGAGATGTCGGGCCAGAGCGCCGTCGCGGCGGTGATGGACGGCGTCGGCCCGGTAAGCGCGCTGGCCACGGAGATGGCCAGGCTCGAGGCGGCGATGGTCGACCCGGAGCAGGCGGGCGACATGGACGCCCTGGTCGAGCGCTATGGCGAGGTGCAGGCGCGCTTCGAGGAACTCGACGGCTATGCGCTGGAGGCCCGGGCGCGCGAGGTGCTCGCCGGCCTGAGCTTCAGCCAGGAACGGATGGACGGCGACGTCGGCCTGCTGTCCGGCGGCTGGAAGATGCGCGTGGCGCTCGCCCGCATCCTGCTGATGCGGCCCGACGCCATGCTGCTCGACGAGCCCAGCAACCATCTCGATCTCGAAAGCCTGATCTGGCTGGAGGATTTCCTCAAGAAATACGACGGCGCCCTGCTGATGACCTCGCACGACCGCGAGTTCATGAACCGCATCGTCGGCAAGGTGGTCGAGATCGACGGCGGCTCGCTCACCACCTATTCGGGCAACTTCGACTTCTACGAGCAGCAGCGGGCGCTGTTCGAGAAGCAGCGCCAGGCGCAGTTCGAGCGCCAGCAGGCGATGCTTGCCAAGGAGATGAAGTTCATCGAGCGCTTCAAGGCGCGGGCCTCGCACGCCGCCCAGGTCCAGAGCCGCGTGAAGAAGCTCGACAAGATCGAAAAGGTGGAACCGCCGCGGCGGCGCCAGTCGGTGCAGTTCGAGTTCCGCAGCCCGCCGCGCTCGGGCGACGACGTGGCGAGTTTTCGCAACGTGCACAAGGGCTACGGCGATCAGCCGATCTATGCCGGGCTCGATCTCCGCGTGCGTCGCAAGGAACGCTGGTGCGTGCTGGGCGCCAACGGCGCGGGGAAATCCACCCTGCTGAAGCTGGTGGCGGGCGCCACCGAGCCGGACGAGGGCAGCGTGACCTTGGGCAGCAGCGTCAGGATGGGCTATTTCGCCCAGCACTCCATGGACCTGCTGGACGGCGACGACACGGTCTTCGAATCGCTGGACGAATCGTTCCCGCAGGCCGGGCAGGGCGCGCTGCGCTCGCTGGCCGGCTGCTTCGGCTTTTCCGGCGACGATGTCGAGAAGCCCTGCCGGGTGCTGTCCGGCGGTGAGAAGGCGCGTCTGGTCATGGCCAAGATGCTGTTCGACCCGCCGAACTTCCTGGTCCTCGACGAACCGACGAACCATCTGGACATGGCCACCAAGGAGATGCTGGTCGCGGCCCTGGCTGACTTCGAGGGCACCATGCTGTTCGTCAGCCACGATCGCCACTTCCTCGCCTCGCTCTCGAACCGGGTGCTGGAACTGACGCCCGACGGCGTTCATCAGTATGGCGGCGGCTATACGGAATATGTGGCGCGGACAGGCCAGGAAGCGCCGGGTCTGCATCCGGGCGGGTAGAAGCAGGACGAGTTCGGCAAGATGCCGATTGCCAGCCTCGGCCGAATGGGCCAGAGGCAGAGCGTTCGGCCAATGGCAGCGTCCGCAGCAGCGAGGACTCCCTGATGACCCGTATCCGTTTCGGCTCATTCCTGGCACCGCACCACCCGGTCGGCGAACAGCCGGCCCTGCAGTTCCAGCGCGACCTTGGGCTGGTCGAGCATCTCGACAGGCTGGGCTTCGACGAGTTCTGGTGCGGCGAGCATCACTCCTCCGGCTGGGAGATGATCGCCTCACCCGAGCTGTTCCTGGCCATGGCGGCTGAGCGCACCAAGCGCATCAGGCTCGGCACGGGTGTCGTTTCGCTGCCGTATCATCACCCCTTCAACGTCGCGCAGCGCCTGGTGCAGCTCGACCACATGACCTTCGGGCGCGTGATCTTCGGCACCGGGCCCGGCGCCCTGCCGTCCGATGCGCGGACCTTCGGCATCGACTACATGCTCCTGCGCGATCGCCAGGACGAAGCCATCGGCATCCTGAAGCGGCTGTTCGCCGGCGAGCGCATCACCCACAAGTCCGAGTGGTTCCAGCTCAACGAGGCCCAGCTCCAGCTCCTGCCCTACCAGGACGATCTGCCGATGGCGGCGGCATCTTCGCTCAGCCCGTCGGGCATGCAGCTGGCCGGCAAATACGCCATGGGCGTCCTGTCGATCGCCTCGACCTCAGAGGAAGGCCTGCAGGCTTTGCCGACCCAGTGGTCGTTCGCCGAGGAGTCGGCCCGCAAGCACAATCAGACGGTCGACCGCAAGAACTGGCGCGTGGTGATGGCCTGGCACCTCGCCGAGTCCAAGAAGCAGGCCGAGCAGGAGGCGGTGGACGGTCTCCACCATTGGCACAACGAGTACAATGTCCGCGTCCTCGGCCGGCCCGGCTCGGTCCAAGTCGCCGACAAGTGGGATCTGCTGGCGCGGGTGACCGGCATCGGCAACGCCGTCGGCACGTCCGTCATCGGCACGCCCGACGAGATGGTGAAGACGATCCGCGCCCTGCAGGAGGTGACCGGCGGCTTCGGTGTCGTGCTGGGCTTCGCGCACGACTGGGCCAATCGCGAGGCGACGCTGCGCTCGTGGGAGCTGTTTGCCCGCTACGTCGTTCCCGAGATCAACGGACACACCCGCAACCTGAAAGCGTCCGCGGAGTATCTGGCGGCCAACAAGGTCGAGCTGATGGCGGGACTGAACGCCGCGGTCATGGCGAAGGTCCAGGGCAACAAGGTAGCCGAGGCCGCCATGGCGGTGACCCGGCAGCGCATGGCAGCCCAGGCCCAGGGCCTGCCGCCGACCGCACCCGACAAGCGCACAAAATGACTCATTGCCGGGAGCGCGCCACTCCAGTGGCGCTCATGCGATGCTGAAGCGCGAAGAGCGGCACTTACGACGGAGCTACGCTCCGTCTCTAGTGCCGCGCTCCCGGCAATGATCCTTGAGGGACATCAAGGCGCTCACTCGTCGCGCTTGGTCGTGTTGTCGGACTGAACCTCAGGAGGTTCGTCGAACCCGCTGCGACTGCTGAAAAAGATCAGGGTCATCAACCCGACGCCGAGGATCAGCGTGAGCGTCACGCCAATGATCATGGCCGCGGACCCCGACTCCGTCAGGGGAAGATCGGCGTTGATCGTCGTTGCGTAATAGATGCCGGCGATCCCCAACCCAACGCAGGCAACGAGCGTGACTTTCGCCTTGGTCGACAGTGCACCCAGCATCGCGAGGGCGCTCCGTGCCCTGTCCAGGACCATCTTCTGGGTCAGACGCACCGAGGGTCTGCTCAGGTCGACTTCTTGGGCAGACCCTCGATCTCTTGCTCGATCCTCCGCCGCGTGTCGGCATCGCCGTGGAGCCATTGACCGGCAATGAAGTCGTCGGGCAGGCGCCTGCCGGCCGCCCGCCGATCCACGGACGCCAGCCGATCCATCAGCTCGAACAGCTTGCGCCTTTCTTCCAGGGCGCCCGGTGGGGTGGGCTTGGACATTGCTCTCTCCGCGTTGTTCGGCGGCAACAGTCTCGGCTTGAGGCTACCCGCGCTGCGCCCGCCTGGCCAGCGCATAGAGCGCCACGCCGGCGGCGGCAAAGCCCGACGCTGCCCCCACGCCGAGCGCCCAGCGCGGCCCGAGATTGTTGGCCACCCAGCCGACGATCGGCGCACCGATCGGCGTGCCTCCGAGCGCAATGCCGATCCTGAGCGCCATCACCCGTCCGCGCATCGCCCGCTCGGTCGAAAGCTGCATCAGGCTGTTCGAGGTGTTGGTGAGGGTGAGCGCCGCCATGCCGATGACGACAAGCGTCGCCGCGAAGAACCAGTAGCCCGGCGCCAGCGCGGCCGCGGTGCAGCCCAGCCCGAAGACCAGCGCGCCGCCCAGCAGCAAGCCGAAGCGCGGCTGGTCGCGGCCGGCGGCCCACAGCGCGCCGGCGACGGTGCCGATCGCCATGCACGACGACAGGAGGCCGAACCCCTGGGCATCGGCGTGGAAGACGGCGATCGCCATGGTCGAGATGAAGATCGGGAAATTGAGGCCGAAGGTGCCGACCAGGAACAGCATGACCAGGATGGCCATCAGGTCGGGGCGCCGCCAGACATAGCGGAACCCTTCGGTGAAGCCGCCCTTGGCGCGCTGGGCCCGCGCGATCGGACGCAGCGTCGCGAGGCGCAGGCAGGCGAGGGACACCAGCACCGCGACGAAGGAGGCGCCGTTCAGCAGGAAGGCCCAGCCCGTGCCGACGGCGGCGATGGTGAGGCCGGCGATGGCCGGGCCGATCATGCGGGCCGCGTTGAACGAGGTCGAGTTGAGCGCCACCGCGTTATGCAGATCGGCCTCGCCGACCAGCTCGGCGACGAAGGTCTGGCGCACCGGCGCATCGAACGCGGCGGCGCTGCCGAACAGGAAGGCGAAGATGTAGACGTGCCAGAGCTGGACGGCGCCGGTGACGGTGAGCAGCCCCAGGATCAGGGCGAGGGCGCCCATCGTCGTCTGGGTGGCGATGAGGAGCTTGCGCTGGTTGAAATGGTCGGCGGCGAAGCCGGTCAGCGGCAGCAGCAGGAGCTGCGGCCCGAACTGCAGCGCCATGACCAGGCTGACGGCAAAGGCGTCGTGCGGCGTGAGCTGGGTGAAGACCAGCCAGTCCTGGGCCGTCCGCTGCACCCAGGTGCCGATGTTGGAGACGAAGGCGCCGGCCGCCCAGACCCGATAGTTGAACCCTTTCAGGGACCGGAAAGTGCCGGCAAAAGGCGGCCTCATGCGGCTTCTTATAGCGTAAAGTGTGCGGACGTCGCGTCTCTCGCGTTGCTGTCTTCCAAGGGAAGAGGGGACGACATGGGACTTCCTCGCCGAGGCCTGCTGCACCTCGCGGCCAGCGTCACAAGTGCCGCCACGCTGCCGCTGCTGCCGAGGCGCGCGACGGCGCAGGCCTGGCCGAGCCGGCCGGTGCGCTGGGTGGTTGGCTTCGCCCCAGCCGGTGGCAACGACATCGTCGCCCGCCTGATGGGCCAGTGGCTG
>JADHLS010000447.1 GCA_016780605.1 Reyranella sp. | reverse complement strand
GTTACGTCGATGCGCTCATAAACTCGCTGAAGATCGGCGCCGCCGCGGCCGACCTTGCCGGTGTCTTCGCCATCCCGCTCGCCTGGGCGGTGGCGCGCACCGACATGCCGGGCCGCGGGCTGACGCGCATGCTGGTCCTGGCGACCTTCATCACGCCGCCCTACACCGGCGCCGTCGCCTGGATCCTGCTGGCTGGTCCCAATGCCGGCTGGCTCAACCGTTTCTACACGCTGCTGACGGGGGCAGAGGCCGGGCCGTTCAACATCTACAGCTTCGCCGGGCTGGCGCTGGTCATCGCCCTCTATTCCTTCCCCTACATCTTCATCTTCACCAGTGCGGCGCTCGAGCTGGTGTCGTCGGAGATGGAGGACGCCGCCAACATCCTGGGGGCCGGCGCCTGGCGCACCATGCGCCGGGTGACCCTGCCGCTGGCGTTGCCCGCGATCCTGGGCGGCCTGATCATCTGCTTCCTCGAAGCGATCGCGCTCTTCGGCTCGCCGGCCATGATCGCCATCCCGGCGCGCTTCAACGTCGTCACCACCCAGCTCTTCCAGTTCTTCGGCAACCCCGTGCGCGTCGAGGTCGCCGCGGCCTATGCCATGCCGCTGCTCGGCGTCACCATCGCGTTGATCCTGATCCAGCGTATGATGACCCGGCGCAAGGGCTTCGTCGCGCTGACGGGCAAAGGCGGCGAGCGCCGGCCGATCCGGCTGGGCGCCTGGCGCTGGGCGATGTTCGGCTACGCCATGCTGGTCGGCGCCCTGTCCGTGTTCCTGCCCTATCTCTTCCTGCTGCAGGCCGCCTTCGCCAAGGCGTGGGGGCGCGGCTTCAGCCTCGACAATCTCTCGCTGCGCAACTTCCACTTCGTGCTGTTCGAGCATGCCACCGCGGCCAAGTCGGTGCTGAACAGCTTCCTCTACGCCGGCGTCAGCGCCACCGCCGTGGTGATCCTGACCCTGGGCGTGGCCTATATCGTGACCCGCCGCCTGGTGCCGTTCGGCGGCATCCTGGGTTTCCTCTGCATCGCACCGTTCGTGATCCCCGGCGTCGTGCTGGCCATCGGCTTCTACGCCGCGTACGCGCCGCCGCCGCTCGCCCTCTACGGCACGGCGCTGATCCTGATCCTGGCCTTCACCACGCGCTTCCTGCCCATCGGCTACGTCAATGCCAGCGCCGCCATCCGCAGCCTCAATCCCGAGATGGAGGAAGCGGTGCGCGTGCTGGGCGGCAGCCGGCTCACCGCCTTGCGTCGCGTCGTGGCCCCGCTGTTGAAGCGCAGCCTCTTGGGCGCCTGGCTGCTGATCTTCATTCCGGCGACGCGCGAATTGTCGGCGGCGATCTTCCTCTATGGCCCCAACACCAAGGTCGCCTCGGTCATGATCTTCGACATGAGCGAGGAGGGGAACTTCGAGTACCTCGCCGCGCTCGCCCTGATCCTTCAGGTCCTCACGCTGCCGTTGCTGTGGATCGGCCAGAAGGCCTTGGGACGCGACTTCATGCTGAGGCGCAACGCGACATGAGCAAGCTCGCCCTCAGGAACGTCGCCCGCCGTTACGGTGCGGTGGATGCCGTCGCCGACTTCTCGCTGGAGCTGGCGCCAGGTGAGTTCGTGTCGCTGCTGGGGCCGTCGGGCTGCGGCAAGACCACGACCTTGCGCATGATCGCAGGCTTCGTGCCACCCTCGGCCGGCACCATCGAGATGGATGGGCAGGTGATCTCGTCGCCGTCCTCCGTCATGCCGCCCGAGAAGCGGCGCATGTCCATGATCTTCCAGAGCTATGCCATCTGGCCCAACATGACGGTGGGCGAGAATGTCGGCTTCGGCCTGCAGGTGCGCAAGCTCAGCCGCGCCGACATCGACCGCAAGGTCGACGCCATCCTCGACGTCGTGCAGATGCGCGGCCTGAAGGGCCGCTATCCCGCCGAGCTCTCGGGCGGCCAGCAGCAGCGCGTCGCCCTGGCGCGTGCGATCGTCGTCGAGCCCGAGGTGCTGCTGCTCGACGAGCCGCTCTCGAACCTCGACGCCAACCTGCGCGAGGAGATGCGGTTCGAGATCCGCCGCCTGCACGATGAGTTCAAGATCACGACGGTCTATGTGACGCACGATCAGTCGGAGGCGATGGTCACGTCCGACCGCATCGTTGTCATGAACCACGGCCGCATCGAGCAGATCGACGCGCCGCACAGGCTCTACGCCCGGCCGAAGAGCCGCTTCGTCGCGGGCTTCATCGGACGCACGAACTTCCTCGAAGGCACGCGGCAGGGCAGCGACGTCCGCTTCGACGGCTTCTCGGCCGATGCCTCACACCTGGAGCGGGCGGATGGCACGGCGCTGTTGTACTCCCTTCGCCCACAGGCGATCGGTCTCTCGACCCAGAAGCCCAATGGCGGCAGCCTTGCTGTGGAAGCAGAGATCGCGGCACGGTCCTATCTCGGCGAATATTGGGACTATCAGGCCCGGCCGCTCGGCGGCACCAAGCCCGTGCGCGTTTCGACGGGCCCGGGCATCGTCTTCGAGGTCGGCAGCAGGGTCTGGCTGGAGATCGACCCGGCCGACATGGTGCGCGTCGAGTAGGCGGGAGTGAGGCCGTTCCGCCTGAAGCCGGAGGAGACTAGCTCCACGACCATTTCGGTTGCGGCGAGGCGCCCGAAGTGCAGAGACCCCAATGCGGTCCCCAGGCTCCCTCGCTCGTCTTCCATGGTTCGTTGAACATCTCGAACCAGTATGCGTCGAAGGCCCTGTTCAGGAAATTGTTGCCACGGCACCAGGTCTTGGTCGTGGCGTAGTTGAGCTGTTCGTTCGGGACCGTCGTCAGCCATTGCGCTGCACCGTCGCTGGGCCAGCCGATCTCCGCGATCACGACCTTCTTGCCCAGGTTCGCGGCCTGCTGCATGCCGTTGGCCCACGACCATTGCATGTTGGGATCGATATTTCCGGGTTGGGCACTCGATCCAGCCTTGAAAGCGTACCAAGGGTAAACCGTAAGGTAGACGACCCGATCACAGGCACTGACGACGGGCGTCCACTGAGAGGCGCTAGGCTGCAGGGCCGTTCCGGTGAGACAGCACGTGACGGTAGCGCCGGCGACAGCGGGGTAGCGACGCTTTTCGGTAGTCGCAAACTTCATCGCGTCGATGATCAGGCCAGGCTGGACGCCGTTGAAATCGACCTCGTTCCCGACGACGAGGTCCAGGGAGAGCGACGGCCGGCGGTACTTGCTCGCCGCCTGTTGCCCCTGCTGCAGGGCTTGGGTGATGAGCGCCTTGGCCCTTACAATCGTGGTGGATTGGCCGATTTCGATGCCCAGCCCGAGGCGAAGATTGTATTTCGTTGCCTTGTCGACATTCCATTGATTGCCACCGGCGACTCCGTAGGTGCGGACATGGGTGAAGCCGAGAGCGGCGATGGCCTTCATATCGGCGTCGACGCTGGCTTCCGTCGGGCCTGTATCGGGCGGCTGCCAGCCGGCCTCGCGATAGGGACCGTAGCAGACGCCGAAGTATGTCATGGAGCTTCTCCGTGCCTCGTTGTCGCGGGAAACGCGAACCCCTGGGAGCATGTAATCGGCGATTGCATTAGTCAACGATAGTACTAGTTAGCCGGAAGGGTGGCCGTGCCGGGCGCCTTGCTACGTCCGCATGTTGGGACGGGGCGATCCTATCTCGGCGAGTATTGGGACTATCAGGTCCGTCCGCTGGGAGCCGCCAAACCGGTGCGCGTTTCCACCGGACCGAACGTCATTTTCGAGGTCGGCAGCCGCGTCTGGCTGGAGATCGATCCTGCGTCGATGGTGCGCGTCGAATAGCCATCGAGGTCGAGCGAGAAGCCCGGCTCGGCGATATGGACCGTGACCCCGGGAAACCGCTCGCGGACGGCGGTTGCGAAGGACGGCCAGGGTTCGGAGACCGCGCCCATCATGGCGTGGAACTTTTCGTGCGGCGGGTAGAGCACGACGATCCTGGGCTTGAGCGCCGCCACGCCACGCACCACGTCGGCCATGAAATTGAGTTGCATGCCCGCCAGCAGCACGTCGGTGCGCACGCGCCGGCCTAGGTCCGTGATCTCGGCGTCGGTCATCTTGCTGTTGAAGCCTTCGTTGTAGTTGAGGACCGTGAGCCCGTCGGGAAGCTCGACATGAAAGCCGGTGTAGGGCGAATAGAAAGGTGCCGACGTGGCGCTGCTCCATGCCCAGGAAAGCTGGGTGGCGTTGCCGTGGAAGAGGGCGCGGGTGAGGGCGCGCGGCAGGTTTATGTCGCGGTGCTTCCAGCGGAAAGCCGTGAGTTTGAAGCCGGGGAGCGAGATCTCGCCGAAGGTCTTGGGGTCGACGACCCGCAGGCGGTCGGCTGGAATGCCGCGGCGCCATTTCAGGAAAGAGCAGACGGAAGGCGAGCCGACCACGACGGCGTCCGTCGCTTTGGCGATGACGGGCACGTCAAGGAAATGCTCCTCGTGCCCATGCGTCACGCAGATGTATTTGGCGTGGCGAAAGTCGTCGAGGTGGAACCATTCGGCGCCGCAATACGGCCGGAAGAACGGGTCGAAGAACAGCGCGCCGTCGCCGGTCTCGATCGAGAGCGCCGACCATCCGAAATAGCGAATCGTGGTCATTTGATCAGAGGGTCGTTCTTGGTTTCGCGGGCGAAGAAGGTGGCGGCGAGGGTAACAAGGGCGAGCAGGATGAGCATCACCGAAACGCCCGCGGTTCCGCCCATCGCGGCGGCCAATGCCGTGGCGATGATGGGCGCGAAGCCGCCGCCGATCGCCGCCGAGGCCTGGAAGCCGAAGGAAGCGCCGCTGTAGCGCACGCGGGCGCCGAACAGTTCGGGGAAGTAGGCAGACTCCGGTGCGAACATCAAGCCGTGGCCGAAGTTCAGCGCGATGATGACCGCCACGGTCACGACCCAGGCGATCTTGGTGTCGATCATCCAGAACAGCGGGAACGCGAACAGGACGGTGAACAGCACGCCGGCGAAATAGAACGGCCGGCGGCCCAGCCGGTCCGTCAGGTAGCCGAACAGGGGGATCGAGGCGACCTCGATCAAGGCTGCCCAGAAGATGGCGTCGAGCATCAGGGTGCGCGGCAGTCCGAGTTTGGTCGTGGCATAGACCACAACGAACACGGTCAGCATGTAGACCCAGGAGACTTCCGATATCTTCAATCCCATCGCCACCAGGAAGGCGCGTGGGTTTCCGAAGACGGCCTCGACGAAGGGATTGGCCGAAAGCTCGCGCCGCGCCTTGATCTCCTCGAACACCGGCGTCTCGGGCACGCGCGCCCGAATGAAGGCGCCGAGCGCCACGAGGAGGACGCTGATCAGGAACGGGATGCGCCAGCCCCAAGCGAGGAACTGCGCCTCGGGCATCATGGTCACCAGGGCGAATACGCCGGATGACGTGACGAGGCCCAGGGGG
>JADHLS010000446.1 GCA_016780605.1 Reyranella sp. | reverse complement strand
CTTGGTAAAGGGCAAGCCGATGCACGGCATCCAGAGATAGGTCCACAGCAGATTGAACGTCGCCTTGCCCGTGGTCGCGAGGCCGACCGGCGCCTCACCGGGCGCCGGCGCCGTCAGGATGACGTCGATGTCGTCGAACAGCGCATCGACGGCGGCGCGGCCCTTCTCGCCGAGCTTGCGGGCGGCGACCCAGGTCGCGTAGTCGATCTTGGCGCCGGCAGCGAGCTTGTCCTTCCTGAGGCTCTCGCTCAGCAGCTCGTAGGACCGGCGCGCTTCGTCGGCATGAGCGCGCGGGCCGTCGAAGGCGCTCAGCGTGCGCTGCCCCTTGGTCATGTCGCGCACCGGGGCGGGCAGCTCCATCTCCGTCACCGAGGCGCCCGCCTTGGCGAGCAGCGCGGCCGCGTCGTTCACCGCCTTGGCGCCCTCGGGCGAAAGCTCGGCCTTGTGATGCGTGAAGCACACGGCGACGCGCGGCGGCTTGTCGAGCTTTCTGATCGGCACGTAGGGCATCGCCATCAGCGCGGCGCGGAACAGCGCGATGTCCTCGATGCTGCGGGCATAGGCGCCGATCGTGTCCAGCCATTCGGTGTTGGCCTTCATGCCGGCCGGCGCGAAGTAGCCATAGGTCGGCTTGTAGGCCACGACCCCGCAGAACGCGCCCGGCCGGATGACCGAGCCGCCGGTCTGCGTGCCCGTTCCCAGCACCACCTGGAAGTCGGCAACGGCGGCGGCCGAGCCGGATGACGAACCGCCCGGCGTATGCGCCGGATTGTGCGGGTTCTTGGTGACGCCGGGATGGCGGTTGGCGAACTCGGTGGTCACGGTCTTGCCGAGCAGGATCGCACCCTCGGCCTTGGCCATCGCCACGGTCGCGGCATCGGCCAGCGGCTGGTGCGTGCGGTAGATCGGCGAGCCGTAGCCGGTGGGCTGATCAAAGGAATCGATGATGTCCTTCACGCCCATCGGGATGCCGTGCAGCAGGCCCTGGCGTGGTCCGCGATCGAGCACCTTGGCCCGTGCCAGGGCAGCCTCGCGCGCGAGGTGCGACCAGGCAAGCACGTCGGCGTCGCGCTGGTCGATGCGGTCGAGATGAGCGCGCACGATTGCCTCGGCGGTCACCGCTCCGGCATCGAGTTTGTGCGCAAGTTCGGTGGCGGTCAGCGTGTTGGGCGCAGTCATGACGGGCGATGGAACAGCAAGAAGCGTGCCCCGTCCATGGTGGCGCGCTTCATGCTTCGTGTGACGGAACTTCCAGGAGGATTCGCATGCTCACGCGCCGCACCGCTCTGCTTGCCAGCGCCGCCCTGCCCTTCGCCCGCGGCGCCGAGGCGCAACAACCCTCGACTCTGCGCATCGCCATGACCCTGGCCGACATCCCGGTGACCGACGGCGCGCCCGATCAGGGCACCGAGGGCATCCGCTTCATGGGCTATACGCTCTACGATCCGCTGGTGGCGTGGGACCTTTCCTCGGCGAGCGAGCCCGCCAAGCTGGTGCCCGGCCTTGCGACCAAGTGGTACCAGGACCCGGCCGATCCGACGAAATGGATCTTCGAGCTGCGCCAGGGCGTGAAGTTCCATCATGGCGCGCCCTTCACGGCCGACGACGTGATCTTCAGCCTCGACCGCACGCTGAACGACAAGTCGCCGGCCTTCGATCGGCTGGGGCGCAGCGTGCTGATCGCCGCGGTCTGGCCGGTCGCCGGCTACCGCAAGATCGACGACTACAAGGTCGAGCTGCAGACCAGCGGCGTCGACACGGTGATGCCGTCGCTGCTGAACCGCTTCCCGATCGCCAGCGCCGACAACTTCGAGAAGGTCGGCCGCGACTGGCAGGCCTATCGCAAGTCGCCCTCGGGCACCGGCCCGTGGAAGATGAAGGCTTGGGCGCCACGCGAGCGGGCCGAGCTCGAGCGCAACAGCGACTACTGGAACAAGGACCGTATCCCGAAGTCGGAGCGCCTGGTGCTGCTGCCCATTCCCGACGTGTCGACGCGCTCGGCGGCGCTGCTGTCGGGCCGCGTCGACTGGATCGAAGCGCCGGCGCCCGACTCGCTCGACAAGCTCCGGGCAGCCGGCTGCAAGATCGAAACCAACGCCATCCCGCACATGTGGCCTTACACGCTCAGCATGGTGCCGGGCGCGCCGACGGCCGACATTCGCGTGCGCAAGGCAATGAACCTCGCGATCGACCGCGATGCCAGTGTCAAGGTGCTGAACGGCCTCGCCGTGCCCGCGGTCGGTTGCGTGCCGCCGGATCATCCCTGGTTCGGCGCGCCATCGTTCAAGATCAAGTACGATCCGGCCGAAGCCAAGAAGCTGCTGGCCGAGGCGGGCTACGGCCCCAACAAGAAGCTCAAGACCAAGATTGCGATCTCGACCTCGGGCTCAGGGCAGATGTATCCGCTGATCATGAACGAGGCCGTCCAGCAGCAATGGGCCGAGGTCGGCATCGAGGTCGAGTTCCAGGTCATGGACTGGAATGCGCTTCTGAACCTGATGCGGCAGGGCGCCAAGGCGCCGGAGGGCCAGCCGTTCGGCGCCATCAATGTCAGCTGGAACACCATGGACCCGCACAACGCCTTCATGCGCTTCGTCGACAGCCAGCAGGTGCCGCCCAAGGGCTCCAACTGGGGCTACATCAACGATCCCGAGTTCGACCGGCTGGCCAAGGAGGCGCGCAGCACCTCGGACCCGAAGGAGCTCGACAAGGTGTTGGCAAAGATCAACACCAAGATGGTCGACGACGCGGTGTTCGTCTGGGTGGTCCACGACGTGTGGCCCAACGCCATCTCCAGCAAGGTCAAAGGCTACGTGCACCCCAAGAGCTGGTATGTCGATTTCTCGCCCGTGACGGTAGGTTAGCGAACCGCGTCCAGCGCCCGCCACACACGCTCTGGCGTCGCCGGCATGTCGAGCGCCTGCACGCCCGCCGGCCGCAGCGCGTCGAGGATCGCCGCCATGACGGTCTGGGGTGCGGAAATGCAGCCCGCCTGGCCGGAGCCTTTGACGCCGAGCGGATTGGCCTGCGTCGGACGTTCGATGAGCGTGATGTCGAACGCGGGCAAGTCGGCGGCGCGCGGCAGGGCGTAGTCCATCAGGGAGCCGCTCAGCAGCTGGCCCGACGACGGATCGTACACCGTGTGCTCCAGCATCGCCTGGCCGATGCCCTGGGTGACGCCGCCCTGCACCTGGCCTTCGGTCAGCAACGGATTGATCAGCCGGCCGTAGTCGTCGACCGCGGTGTAGCGGACCAGCTCGACCGCGCCGGTCTCGGGATCGATCTCGACCTCGGCGACATGGCAGCCGCTGGGGAAGGTGAAGACGTCGGTCATGTTCATCACATGCTCGCCAAGCCCCTTGGCCATGCCGTCCGGCAGGCTGGCGGGATCCTCGGCGCTGCGGGCCAATGCTGGTAAAGCGATGGCGCGGTCGCTGCCTTTCACGGCGAAGCGGCCGCCGGCGAAGACCAGCTCTCCCTCCGACGCCTGCAACAGATGCGCCGCGAGCTTGCGCGCCTTGGCGAGCGTGGCATCGATCGCCTTGACCACGGCCGCGCCGCCCATGTGCATGGAGCGCGCGCCGCCATGGCCGGCGCCGCTTTTCACCTGGCGCGTATCCGCCTGCACGTAACGGATGGCCTCGATCGGCACGCCCAGCCGGTCGGCGGCGATCTGCGCATAGGCCGTCTCGTGGCCCTGACCGTTGGATTCCGTGCCGACGGCAACCATGACCTTGCCGTCGCCCTCGACGCGCACTTCGGCGCCTTCGTTGGGCGCGCCGCGCGACGTCTCGAGGAAGCAGCCGACACCGATGCCGCGCAAGCGGCCCCTGGCCTTGCTGGCCTCACGGCGCGAGGCAAAGCCCGCCGTGTCTGCTCGCGCCACGGCAGCGTCGAGATTGGCGACGAAGCCGCCGGAGTCGATCGCCATGCCGAGCGCCGTGCGGTGCGGAAACGACGCGATCAGGTTCTGCCGGCGCAGCTCGGCAGGATCGCGACCGAGCGTGCGCGCCGCCGCCTCGATGGCACGCTCGATGATGTAGTTGGCTTCAGGCTTGCCGGCGCCGCGATAGGCGTCGACCGGCACGGTGTTGGTGAAGGCACCGCGCACGTCGACCGCTATCGACGGGATGTCATAGACTCCGCCCTGCGCCGTCGATGCCGCGACGACCGAGGCGCCGGGGCCGTTGGCCGATAGGTACGCGCCGAGGTTGGCGACCATCCTGACATCGAGCGCAAGAAAGCGGCCCGTCGCGTCGAGCGCGAGCCTGGCCGTCGACGCGATGTCGCGCCCTTGCGCGCCCATGACGAACTCCTCGGCGCGATCGGCCAACCAGCGCACGGGCTTGCCGAGCTGGCGGGCGGCGAACAGCAGCACGATCCATTCGGGATAGAGGAAGTTCTTCATGCCGAAGCCGCCGCCGACGTCGGGCGCGTGCAGCTGGATGCGGTCGAGCGGCACCTTGAAAACGAACTCGGCCAGCTGGCGGCGGATGCCATGCAGGCCCTGCCCCGTCAATTCGAGGTCCATCGTATCGGTCGCGGCGTCGTAGCGGGCGATGCCGGCGCGCGGCTCGATCGGTGTGACGATGACGCGGTTGTTCATCAGCTCGACCTCGACGATGTGCGCTGCCCGCCTCATCGCCTCGGCCACCGCCGAGGCATCGCCGCGCTGGACATGGTACGAAAGGTTGCCCGGCGCCTCGTCCCAGATCGCCGGTGCGTTCGAGGCCAATGCGGCGATACCATCGACGACAGCGTCGAGGGATTCATAGTCGACCTCGATCAGCTCGGCCGCCTCCCGCGCTGCCTCGGCAGTGTCGGCAACGACGAAGGCCACAGGATCGCCGACATGGCGAACGCGGCCGTTCGCCAGCGCCGGGCGCGGCGGCACGATCAGCGGCTTCACCGCGGCCATGCAGGGCATGTGACCAAGCCCGGCCGCCGCGAGATCGGCGTGGGTGTAGACGGCATGCACGCCGGCCAAACCGGCAGCGACTGAAACGTCGATCGATTTTATCAGCGCGTGAGCGTGCGGTGAGCGCAGGACGTGGCCGTGCAGGCAGCCGGGAGCGGCGATGTCGTCGACATAGCGGCCGCTGCCCATCAGGAAGCGGCCGTCCTCGAGGCGCCGCAGCGAGCGGCCGATCTGCTGGTCAGTCATGCCGATTTGTCGCCCAATGCGCCGCTCAGGACAACTCGCGGACCGCCTTCTGAAGCGCGGCCGCAAGCTCGCGCCGCACCGCCGGCGACAGCCGCGCCGTGCCCTTGCCGTACTCCGCCGCGCGGGCGCGCGTCAGCTTGTCGAGCAGCGTGTCGGCGCGTGGCGTCGTCGCCAGCCGCTTGCGGCGGCGGTCCTCGGCGTCCTCGACACGCGTCAGCAGGCCCAGCCTAAACAGGCGGTCGACCATTTGGCTG
>JADHLS010000445.1 GCA_016780605.1 Reyranella sp. | reverse complement strand
GAAGGTCGCGGCATCGAAGCCGACATCGTTGCGCGACAGGAGGCGGCCGTAGCGATAGAAGCCGGTGTCCTCGACCGCCTTGGCCGCGATGGGCGCGCTCAGCTGCTGGAAGCGCGTGACGGCATGGGCATGACGTCCATCGCCGATCCGCGTGAGCAGGGCCTCGAGCGCCCAGCGATCGGTCGCGAGGCAGGTGCGGCGCGCTCCGGCTGCGGCGCGATCGAGCATGGCACGGTCCGCGGCCGAGAGGCGACCCCCCGGTCCATTGGCGTGACCGTAGGTGCGATAGACCGGGAAGTGCGCGAGCAGCTCGCCCAGCACACGGCGCAGCGCAGGCGGCGCCAGCTCACCGCCCGCAAAGGCGTTTGCGCAGGCGTCGAGCTGGGCGCCGAAGCTGCGTGCGAGCACCTCGCGGCGCGCTTGCTCCTCCTCGACGGCGAAGTTCGCGGCCCGGCCGCTCAGCCTCGACCACGCCTCGGCGAGCACGCGTTCGCCGGCCGGATCGTGCAGCAGCGCATTCACCTCGTTCATGAAGTCGTAGCCCGTGGTGCCGTCGCAGCGCCAATCGGCCGGGATGCGCTCGCCGGACAGCAGGATCTTCTCGACGATGAGATAGGCAGAGGGCTTCAGGCGCTCGCGCAGCCTGCGGCAGTAGGCGGCGGGATCGGCGAGGCCGTCGACATGGTCGATCCGCAAGCCGTCGACGATGCCCTCGCGATGCAACCTGAGCGGCAGGGCGTGGACGGCCTCGAAGGCATCGGGCTCCTGCATGCGCAGGCAGACGAGCTCGTTGACATCGAAGAAGCGCCGCCAGTTCAGGCGATCGCCGGCGCTTCGCCACCAGGCGAGACGCCAGTGCTGACGCTCCAGCAGGTCCGGCAGGCGCATGCCGAGGCTGGCGTTGGCGAGCGGCAGGCGGTTGTCGAAGTAGCGCAAGGTGTCGCCTTCGACCGTCAGCTCGCCCTTGGCCAGCACCGTCTCCAGCGGGTCGCCCAGGATGGGGAGCAGCACCCTGTCATCGGCCTGCCAGTCGATGTCGAACCAGCGCGCATGGCGGCTGGATCGGCCGTGGCGCAGGACGTCGGCCCACCAGCCGTTGGCGGCATCGGCCGCCATGTGATTGGGCACGATGTCGAGGATCAGGCCCATTCCGGACCTGCTCAGCGCGTCCGTCAGCGAACGCAGCCCATGCTCGCCGCCTAGTTCGGGATTGACGTGCGTGGCGTCGATCATGTCGTAGCCGTGCTGCGAGCCCGGCCGGGCCGTGGCGATGGGCGAGGCGTAGAGATGGCTGACGCCCAGCTGCGCAAAATAGGGCACCAGCGCCTCGGCGCTTGCGAAGGTGAAGCCGCGATGAAACTGCAGGCGCAGGGTGGCGCGCGGAGTCATCTCTGGCGGTTGCGGGCGATGGCGTCGGCGCGGGCGCGCGCGGCCGGCTCTTCGAACAGCTCGCGCGCCAGCGGACGCAGCCGACGGCGCCAGTTCGGATGCTCGTCGATCGTGCCCGGCAGGTTGGGCTGTTCCCGGAGACCCAGCAGGTCCTCGACGGGCGCCAGCATCAGCGGCGCCGGCGATTGCGCGACAAAGCCCAGCGCCGCGTCGACCGCCGGTTCGCTCTGCTCGGCGGGTGGTGGCTCGCCGTCAGCGACCCCGGCGCTGGTGAAGGCGCGCCAGAGGCGCGGCCGGTCACGCTCGCGCTCCTGCTCCTCGGTTGCGCCGGCGAGGCGCAGCGCGCGGCGGGTACGGATATCCTCACCGCTCCACCAGCCCGCCACCGTTGGCAGATCGTGGGTGGTGGTCATGGCGACGGCGTCGCCACGCCATCGCGAGGGATTGCGGAAAGAAAGTCGCGTGCGCTCGAACCACAGTACATCCATGCCGGCGATGCCGGCCCGGCGCAGGCGGTTGCGAAAGCCCGGCGGAACGGTGCCAAGGTCTTCGCCGATCACAACGGCGCCGTGGCGATGGGATTCCAGGGCCAGCAGCGCCAGCAGGTCCTCGAGAGGATAGGCGAGATAGGCGCCCTCGGTCGCGGGCTGGCCCTGCGGGATCAGCCAGAGCCGCATCAATCCCATGACGTGGTCGATGCGCACGCCGCCGGCATGCGCCAGCGCCGCGCGCAGGGTCGCGAGGAAGGGTTCGAAGCCGCGGGCGACCAGCGCGCGCGGCGAGAACGCCGTGAGGCCCCAGTCTTGGCCGTTGGGATTGAAGATATCGGGCGGTGCACCGACCGAGAGGTCCATCAGGAGATCGGAAGCGCGCGCCCAGGCGTGGCTGCCCGCGCGATCCATCCCGATCGCAATGTCGCTCACAAGGCCGATGCGCATGCCCGCGGCCTTCGCCGCCTGCTGGGCAGCGGCGAAGGAGCGTGCCGTCAGCCATTGCAGGAACATGTGGTAGCGCTCGGGCCCGCCGGCCTGGCGGGCCTCGAATGCAGCATGCTGCACCAACGCCTCGCCGCGCTGTTGGATGAAGGCCTTGAAATCTTGCGTCAGCGGCGTGTCGATCTCGGCAAAATTGTCGAACAGGCGGCGCAGGCGCGCGAACTTGGCGGCGCCCGCCGTCACCCAGTCGATCAGCGGCGCCTGCTCCAGCGCCTCTTCGGACGGGACGACCGTGGCGTCGAAGGTGGCGGTGGGGTCGGCGTAGAGCGGATTGAGGAAGAGCCGGCTCGACGGCGAGTAGGGGCCGGCGCGACCGGGCTCGTGGGCGAACAGGCTGTGCACCGGACTGAGCGCCACCGCGTCGGCGCCATGCTTGGCCGCCGCTTCCGCAAGATCACGCACAGCGCCAGCATCGCCGATGCCACCGTCACCTGTCCGCCGCAAGCTGTAGATCTGAGCGGCCACGCCCCACAGGCGCCGGTCCTGGCCAATCGCCCGCAGCGTGACGCAGCGTGGCGGAGCCACAGCCAGCGTCACCTCGCGGTCGGCAAAACGCAGGCGATGATAGCCCGGTAGGCTAATGGCCGGCAGCGCGCCGTCCCGAACGACGATTGATCTGGTCTTGCCATCCTCAAGCAAGAGCTCGGCCGGACCATCGACGTCCATCGGCAAAACAATCGGCTTTCCGGTCCGGGCCGTCACCAGCGGCGGCAGGCCGGGTGCGACCTCATCGGAGCCGACAGCGTCAATCAGCCGGCGCAGAGCCTCCGGCCGGACGCGTTGCGCGCGCCCCATGGCGTCGGTCCAGTCAACGGCGAAGCCGGCATTGCGTGCATGGGCAAGGAGCGCGTCCTCGTTCATGCCGCGGGCTCGAGGAAGGCGACGGTGCCCGCCCCATCAAGGCGGCCGGCGCGGGCCTCTTCGCTGGCGCCGGGCCGCGTCTCGAACAGGAGATCACCCGCTGCTGGCCGCAGGTTGCCGGTATCGCGGCCAAGATTGCAGACAAGCGTCAGGATCGCGCCGTTGCCCAGCCGCCAGCGAGCGGCGACGCAGGCTGGCCCCGCAGCTTCAGCCGAAAGGGACCGGGCACCAACGAGATGCGGGGTCACAGCGGCCGCGCGCAGACCCAAGAGCTTACGATACAAGGCGCGACGCGCGGCATTGGCGGCCGCGGGCCGGCTGCTTTCGAAGGTTTGCAACGCGTTGGGGTCAGGAATCTCTTCGGTAAAGCGTACGAAGCCCGCGAACTCGCGCTGGCGCCCCTCACGTACGGCGTCGGCCAGCGGGCCGTGATGATCGGTGAAATAGAGGAAGGGAGTGCGACAGCCATCCTCTTCGCCCATGAAGATCAGGGGGATCTGAGGGCATAGAAGCTGCAGCGCGATCGCTGCGTCGAGCGCTGTCTGCTCGACAAGGCCCGCCAGTCGGTCGCCGAACGGACGGTTACCGACTTGATCGTGGTTTTGCAGGAAAAGCACGAAAGCCGTGGGCGAGAGATCGGCACTTGGCTCACCGCGCCGTTTGCCCTTGCGCCAAGCGGACGGTTCGCCCTGATAGGCGAAGCCTTCGGCGAGGCAGCGCGCAAGGCGCTCGGCCGGCCGATCCGCATAGTCGGCATAGTAACCATCGCGTTCGCCGGTTAGCAGCACATGGAGCGCGTGATGCGCATCGTCGTTCCACTGGGCGTCGAAGCCGCGGCGCAAGTGATGGGCCGCGTTGCCGTCGTGCTCCAGCACCAGATGGACGTGACGCCCGGGCTCGACCGCGGCGCGCACCTCGGCTGCCATCTCGTCCAGCCAATCGGGGGCCGCGATGGCATGCACAGCGTCCAGACGCAGCCCGTCGAAGCGGTACTCCATCAGCCAGTAGAGGGCGTTCTCGATGAAGAAGCGGCGGACTTCGGCACGGCGGAAGTCGATCGCCGCCCCCCAAGGCGTGGCGATGTCGCTACGAAAGAAGTCCGAGGCATAAGCGCCGAGGTAGTTACCGTCCGGACCGAAGTGGTTGTAGACGACGTCGAGAAAGACCATCAGGCCAAGCCCATGGGCGGCGTCGACCAGGCTCTTGAGCTCGTCCGGTGTCCCGTAGGCGGCATCAGGCGCGAAGGGCAGCACGCCGTCGTAGCCCCAGTTGCGGTTGCCGGGAAAGTCGTTGACCGGCATCAGCTCGACAGCGGTCACGCCGAGCTCGGTCAGCTGCGGCAGCATGGCCTCCACACCGGGGAAACCGCCCAGAGCGCCTGTATGCAACTCGTAGAGTACCGCTTCCTGCCAGCTGCGCCCGCGCCATGCTGGATGACGCCACCGATAGCTGTTCGGATCGATGACGAGGCTGGGATCATGGACGTCACCAGCCTGCGCGCGCGACGCCGGGTCTGGCACGGCGAGCCCGTCATCGAGGCGATAGCGATAGCGCGTGCCCACGCCACACGATGCCTCGACCTCGAACCAGCCATCAGCGTCGCGGGCCATGGGTAGCCGGACGCTGTCGTCGATCTCCAGCTCGATCTCCTGTCGCCCCGGCGCCCATAACCGAAAGCGCGCACGATCCGCCGCCAACAGCGTCGCACCGAACGGCAGGTCGCGGGCGAATGCGGTCATGCGCGCTATTCCCTTCGGCTGCTCAGCGTCAACACGATGCTGCGTGCGCCGACAACGATCTCTTCGACCTCGAGGTCGCTCTCCTCGGCATCGGGGTTGGCGGTGTTCAGCAGCAGCCGCGTGGGCAAACCGGGCGGCGGCAGGCGAAAGCGGTGGTCTTCGGCCGTGGCATTGAAGAACGCAGTGAGGATCGAGATCGCGCCGTCGCCGTTGCGGCTCGCGCGGCGCAACGCCAGGCGCTGCTCGCCAGGATCGTTCCAGGAGTCGGTGGAGACCTGCTGGCCGCCGGCGTCGAACCAGGCGATGTCGCCGATGCCGTCGATCACCTTGTCCTGCCCGTGCAGAAAATGGGGCGCCCGTAGCACGGCGTGTCGGCGACGCAGGGCCACGATGCGGGCGACGAACGTCGTCAGTGCCTGTCCATCGCGGCCCGCGGCCTGCTG
>JADHLS010000444.1 GCA_016780605.1 Reyranella sp. | reverse complement strand
GGATCTGGCGGAATTGCCACGCGTTGTAGGCGACCGACGGCCCGTCGATGCCGTTGACCGGCGCCTCGACGATGACTGTGGGCGTGCGATGGCCGGAGTTGGTCGGGCCGCCGTCGACCAGGCCGCGCATGTAGTCCGACAGGCCCTTCATGTCGAAGTCGCCATGCTCCATGCCGACATTGATGTAGTCGGCCCAGGTCTTGGCGTCCTGTCGCCCCTGTTCGTAGGTCAGCACGTGGCCGGTATGCGGGCCGTCGTAGTAGATGGCCTGGCCCGCCTCGAGCAGTTCTATGGCGCGATTGATGCGTTTCGCCATTTGGCCTTCCTCCGTTTTCTTGGCCTGAGCATAGCCCTAGAGTGGTGCGATGAGGGAGGAATCCCTGCAGGACCCCGGTAGCCAAATGGCACCGATCGTGAAGCGATAGGGAGCGTCCAATGCTGAAGTTCTATTACAACCTCGCGCCCAACCCGACCAAGGTTGCGCTGTGCCTAGAGGAGATGGGCCTGAAGTACGAGCTGGTGCCGGTCGACACGCGCAAGGGCGAGCAGCACACGCCGCAATTCCTGGCGATCAATCCCAACGCCAAGGTGCCGGCCATCGTCGACGACGGCGTCACGGTGTTCGACAGCAATGCGATCCTGCTCTACCTCGCCGAGAAGACCGGCCAGTTCCTGCCGGGCACCTCCCTGAAGGCGCGCGGCGAGATGCTGTCGTGGCTGATGTTCGTCGCCTCCGGCATCGGGCCCTATTCGGGCCAGGCCGTGCATTTCCGCAACTTCGCGCCCGAGCCCAAGGAGTACGCCGTCAACCGCTACACCTTCGAGGCCGACCGCCATTGGAACATCCTCGAAAAGCGGCTGGGCGAGCATCGCTACATGTGCGGCGACGTGTACAGCATCGTCGACATGGCGGTCTGGGGCTGGTCGCGGCTGATTCCCAACGTGCTGGGCCCCGAGGCACCGAAGCGCTTCCCCAACCTGCAGCGCCACCTCGCTGAGATCAGCGCCCGGCCCGCCGCGCAGCGCGCCCTGGCGCTGAAGGACAAGCACGCCTTCAAGACCGACATGGACGATGCCGCCCGCGTCGCCATGTTCCCGCATTTGGCGAAGAAGGTGGCGTGACGGTGAGCTAACCGTAGCCCTTCGGGCTGAAACACTCGGACTACTTGAACACAAGTGCATAGGCCTCCGCCAAAGGCTTGCGCTTTGCTGATTCGCCCTGTTTGTCTGCTGGTCGCTCATAATTGGCGCAAACGGTCGTTGCGGCGCCAGCGGGGGTCGTGTCCTTCTTGAGAATGTCCCCTGCTGCTTTTTCGTTATGGTTCATTTCGAAGGTGATGAAATCGACCTGATCTTCAAAAGTCGACTGCGCAAACGGGCGAGGGAAATTCTTGTCGAAAATACTCCGCCGATCCTCATGCCATTGGCAGAGACCGTGAGCGTGGCCGCCGTCACCAGTGGTGTTTTTGAAGTCGAAACTACTCTCGGCCTGAACATTTGCGAGTATTCCGCATGCCTGTGCCGGGGTCCATTTTGCCGCGCTGAGCCTAAGAAAAGCTCGCTGCGCCATCGGCAACGTTTTCTTAATTGATACGGGAGCGTTGGCCAGCGCAGTCGGGTCGACGGCACCGCCCCCAGCGCCACCTGCGAGGACTGGGTCACCGCTCGGCCCTGCAAAAGGCACATCACCATCTCCGCGGAAGAGCCGTATGTCGTCGGGCTGAAGGTCGATGACCTTCCGGGCTTCACTGTACGCCTTCTCCAAGCGAGCTTGGAGTTTGGCCAATACGCTAGCGACGGTCAGGGGAGCTGCCTTCAATTCCGCTGCGAGCTCGGCATCAAGCCCCGCAGCATCGATGGCCGCGCTTAGCGCGTCGTTCAGGGTCTCCTTGAGGATTTTTGTCGCTCCATCGCCGAACAACTGCACGAAATAGAGTTCGTTGAACTTGGGTGGCTTCGCGAATGTATCCTTGAACTTCTTCGCTTGATCTGCGGTCAGAAACGCTGCGACCCGAGGCTGCAAGTACCAGCGCAACCGATCCTCAAGTGTAAGGTCAAGTGCTTTGGCGGCGCCGGTTTCGGTAGCTTCTTTCCATTGGCTTTCGCTGTACCGAAAAGGACCGGCTTTGGTGGCGGCGGTGCCAACGTTTTGCAAGTCGCCTGATAGGGCATAGGCGGCGGCGAGCAGATAGTCCCGATCCGTCGACGCTTCGCGTGCCGCATCGGTGGCGAGGGCGCAAAAGATGCCCGCATCGGCTGGTGACATTGGCATGGGGTCATCCAACCCTTGGCGCGCGAAATCCAGAAACATCAGAAAGCCCGTTGCCGTATCAAAACTGCCGTCGGCCTTCTTCACTTTCACCGGATCCGTCGTCTCGATGAACCCGTCTTCGTTTCGAAGCTTTCCCTTCAATGTGGTTTCTCGGGCTATGGTACCGAGATTCGTGGAAGTAGGACTGGGCTTCTCGAAGAGAAAGACGGCTTTGTTTGTGACGAAGGTGGCCATCTAGCTTCCCCTGTTGGATTGCTTTGTCGTGGGGCCTAATCCTTGGGTCCGAACAGCCCCTCACTGCTTTTCAGGACCTGCTGATAGAGTTGCCACGTCAGCGGCGTCGTTTGCGTCTTCGGCGTTGTCATGTCGCCGAGCTGCGCTCGCATTTTTTCCAGTCTTTCATTGAAGGCTCCGGCGGTATCGCCGGTCGGGAGTCCCTGTATTGGTGGATTGAATCTGCTCAGGAACCCGCCCAACACCCCCTCGCTTGGCCTCGTAAACAGATCGGCCGTGCTGGCGGCGCTGGCATCACCAAACAGTCCACGCTCAAAGGCCGACTGGAACACTGGCGGCATGGCACTGATGTTCGGGAGAACAGCTCGCGTCTTGCCAGTCAGTCGGCCGTTGACGTCGCTGGCGGTCCAGCCGCCTTTCCCTTGGTTGAAGGCGCCGCGTTGAAATTCAAGAATGGCTTGTCGTGTCAGGGAACCGAAATTGCCGGTGGCAGGCCTCACTCCAAGCGCTTCTTGAACCTTTACAAGTTCTCGACGCCGCACTCCCTCTTCGCCCGGACCAGGATTGGCTGCGAGTTCATCCGGATTAAGGGTACGCGGAGTGTCTGTAACCGGGCCACGGACCGTTCTCATGCCGATCAAAGCCGATGCCGGTGCCGCCAAAACGGCGGCTCCTCCTGAAACGTCAGGGTCTGTCGACGCTACGGATGGCGCTCCGCTAGCAGCATTGTTGACGTTCGCCTCGATCGCCGCTGGAGAACACTGAGCCAGATAGCCTTGCAAGGCGATCAGCATCCGGGGGCGCGTGCTGATCTCGCCAATCTTCAGTCTATCGAGATAACCTTGCCGGCCTTTAAGTGCGATGTTGCGCAGAGCCGAAGGCTCGATGGTGAAAAGAACTGAATTGACGCCCGCATCGAACAGCGAAGCCGACAGGCCGAATGCCGCCGCGGTGATCGCAATGGGGGCAGCGGCGACGCTGGCGAGACCAAGGATGGTGGCGGTGGCGGCTCCGGTCGCAGTCAATCCCTGTCGGAGTGCCCGCTGATTGCGATTGAAGTGAAACAATACGTCGAGATACTGGTCGCATTGGCGGCTGATCTCGTAGATTCCAGCCTCCGTCACCAGCGGCCAATCGCCTTGGCGCGGATCGAGATACATCGGCTGTCCGTACGCCTTCGCGATGAGATCGTTGACGAAGGCGTTTTGTGCGGCCGTTGTACTCGTGATGTTCAATTGCTCGAGAGTGGGCTTTACCCCCCTGACGCTTACGACATTCGGGTCACTCTCATCGCGCAGAGCCTGACACGATGTGAGCAGGACAGCAGAACATAGTGCGACTATGATCTTCGTAAAATTCACGCTGCGCCCCCGTCGTGCGCGTTCCCGATCGGATGGAACGATGATCGCACACCGACAGAGAATAGCAGAACTCGGGTTATCGGGCAAATCGCGAGGTTGCGTTCTGCCAGATACTTATCGCCCCCGTTGAACACGTCCGGCGCGAACAAATGCGAATAGACCGGCGGTTCGCTGCAACTTGCGTCAAACGTGAACGTGACGCGAACAGCCCTCATCTCATGGGGCGCGCCTTAAAGCGAACTACTACAGCTTGATCGTCGCTTGAACGCCGCGCTACGTTGCAGCGCAAAGGAGCCCCCGATGGACCTGACGTTCGGCAAGGAAGAACTGGCCTTCCAACAAGAAGTGCGTGACTGGCTGAAAGAAAACCTGACGCCGGAGATCGTGGGCGAGATCAAGGTCGGCCGGAACGCCTACATGCCCAAGGAGCGGCTGCTCGACTGGCAGAAGCGCCTGGCCAGGAAGGGCTGGCTATGCACCGGATGGCCCAAGGAATTCGGCGGGCCGGGCTTCACGACGACGCAGAAGTACATCTTCGAGATGGAGATGGCGCGGGCGGGGGCGCCGGGAACGTCACCGTTCGGCCCCAAGATGTGCGCCCCGGTGATCATGAAGTACGGCTCGCCCGAGCAGAAGGCGCGGCACCTGCCGCCGATGCTGAACTCCGACCTGATCTGGTGCCAGGGCTACTCGGAGCCGGGCTCAGGCTCCGACTTGGCCAGCCTGCGGACCAAGGCGGTGCGCGACGGTGACCATTACGTGGTCAATGGCCAGAAGACCTGGACGACGCTCGCTCAGACCGCCGACTGGATCTTCTGCCTGGTGCGCACCTCCAACGAGGGCAAGCCGCAGGAAGGCATCTCCTTCCTGCTGATCGACATGAAGACGCCGGGCATCTCGGTCGAGCCGATCATCACCGCCGACGGCAACCGGGCCGGCACGCAGGAGGTGAACTCGGTGTTCTTCGTCGACGTCAAGGTGCCGGTCGAGAACCGGGTCGGCGAGGAGAACAAGGGCTGGACCTACGCCAAGTACCTGCTGGAGTTCGAGCGGGGCGGCAATCCGTACAGCCCGCGCCTGCGCTCGGCCTTCGAGCGGCTCAAGCGGTTGTCGCAGGCAATGCCCGACGGCGAGGAGTCGATCATGGCCGACGTGGCCTGGCGCGAGAAGCTCGCGCGCATGGACATCGAGATCTCGGGCCTGGAAATGTTCGAGCAGGAGTTCTACTCGCGACTGGCGTCAGGCCAAAACCCGGGGCCGCTCTCGTCGATGATCAAGCTGCGCGGCACCGAGGTCATGCAGCAGGTGCAGGAATCGGCGGTCGAGGCGGCCGGCTACTATGCCCAGCCATTCCCCGAGCAGCGCGCCTGGAACGCCAATGTCGAACCGATCGGCCCGGAAGGCGTCGACGTGCTGGCGCCGCGCTACTTCAACGGCCGCAAGATGACGATCTACGGCGGTTCGTCGGAAGTGCAGCGCGGGATCATGTCCAAAGTAATGTTGGGACTTTAGATCATGTCGTCCTGAGCGTAGCGAAGGACCTCGTCGCCGCTTGCAATCGGC
>JADHLS010000443.1 GCA_016780605.1 Reyranella sp. | reverse complement strand
CAGGCGATCGCTTCCTCGAAGGTCGGCACGCCGGCCGGCAGCTCGGCGCGCGGCGTCCTGGCGACCAGGCGGTCGACGCCGGTCGTACGCTTCAGCGATTCGTCGTGCATCACGATGGGCACGCCGTCGCTCGTCAGCTTGATGTCGGTCTCGACCCAGGTGGCGCCGCGCCGCCGCGCCTCGCGGAACGAGTCCAGGGTGTTTTCCGGCGCATAGGCCGCGGCCCCGCGATGGCCGATGACTTTGGGCAGTTGCAGCATTCGCCAATACAAAGCTAACTCAGGTGCCCGCAATAGACGAATGTCACCGCCCGTGTCGATCTTTCCCGACCAGTTCCGGCTCAACGGCCGCACCGCCCTCGTCACCGGATCAGGCCGCGGCCTGGGCTGGGAGATCGCCCAGGCCCTGGCCCAGGCGGGCGCGCGCGTCCTGCTGCACGGCCGCTCGGCCGAGCGCCTGGCGCCGCGGATCGCCGAGCTGAAGCAGGCGGGCCATGCCGCCGGCGGGCTCGCCTTCGACATGGCCGACCGCGCGGCCATGCGCCAGGCGGTGGTTGCGGCCGGCCCCATCGACATCCTGATCCATAATGTCGGTGAGCGTGATCGCCGGCCCTTCGCCGAGATCGAGCCCGAGGATTTCGCCCGGCTGGTCGATGTCGACCTGATCGCCGCCCATGCGCTCGTCAAGCTGGTCGTGCCCGGCATGATCGAGCGCCGTTGGGGCCGGCTGATCCTGGTGACCTCGATCGTGGGCTCGCTCGCCGTGCCCGGCACGGTCTCCTACACCACGGCCAAGGGCGGGCTCGCCGCCCTCGCCCGCGCGCTCGCCGCCGAGTTCGGCGCCACCGGCATCACCGCCAATGCGCTGTCGCCCGGCTTCTTCGCCACCGAGACCAACGCTCAGCTGGCAGCCTCGCCCGCGGGCGAGCGCCAGCGCGAGCGCTGCCCGGCCAAGCGTTGGGCCGAGCCGCACGAGATCGCGGGCGCGGCGCTGTTCCTCGCCTCGCCGGCCGCCTCCTACGTCAACGGCCATACACTCATCGTCGACGGCGGCGTGTCGGCGACGTATTTGGCCTGACGTGTGCCCAAAGGATTGGCAGCAGTACCTCACCCTGAGGAGCGGCGCACAGCGGCGCGTCTCGAAGGGTGGGCAACCGACGTTGTCGTTGCCCACCCTTCGAGACGCCGTGCTGCGCACGGCTCCTCAGGATGAGGTGGTGCGGTAAGGGCGACTGGGTATGAAAGGATTTGAGTCCACGCAGGATGCGCTAAGCCAGGCGATCGTCGCCGCGATCCTGGTCGGCGTGTTCGTCATCCTGGCGGCCGATCGCGTGCATCGCGTGCTGGTGCCGATCGCGGCCGTGGCGCTGCTGTGGCTGGTCTCCTACTTCACGCCCTTCCGGCTGATCTCCTTCGAGGCCGCCAAGGAAGCCGTCGACCTCAACGTCATCCTGCTGCTGTTCTCCATGATGGCGCTGGTGGGCGTGCTCAAGACCACCAACGTCTTTCCCTGGGCCGTCGATCGCCTGCTCGAGCGCTCGCGCGGCAATCCCAGTCGCGCGGCGCGGCTGATCATCTGGTTCACCGGCGCTCTGTCGGCCATCCTCGACAACGTCACGACCGTGATCTTCACCTATCCCATGGCGTCGGAGATGGCGCGCCGGCTCAGGATCAACGGCTCGGCTTTCTTCCTACCCATGGTCATGGCGGCCAACATCGGCGGCACGGCGACCCTGATCGGCGATCCACCCAATGTGCTGATCGGCGCCGATCCGCGCAGCGGCCTTTCCTTCATGGATTTCATCTATCACCTCACGGTGCCCTGCACCTTCATGATGGTCGTGCTGGTCTGGTACAGCCGGCATTACTGGCCGCAGGACATCGGCCGCGCAGCCGACGCCAACCACGAAGCCGCCGCGCAGCCGACCGGCGCCCGACTGCAGAACCTTCCGCTGCTGCGCGTCACCTGCTGGATCACGGCGCTGATCTTTCTGGGCTTCATGACCCACACCTTCACGCACATGCCGGTCGCGGTGCCGGCGGTGATCGGCGTCGCGGCCATCCTGCTGGCCGAGGACTACTATTACCTCAAGGAGCATAAGCCGACGGAGGAGGAACGCCGCCACGGCGTGCTCGATATCCTGGAGAAGGATATCGAATGGCCGACCCTCGCCTTCTTCATCTTCCTGTTCATCCTGGTGGGCGCTGCGGTGGCGACCGGCCTCATCGAAAGCCTGGCCCAGGCGCTCAGCCAGATCATCGGCGGCGTCTCGCGGACGCTCGCTTTGTCGCCGCGCGCGACGCTGTTGGTGGCGGCGTTGCTGATCCTCTGGGTCTCAGGCTTCCTGTCGGCGGTGATCGACAACATCCCCTACACCGCCGTCACCATCCCGCTCGTGGCGAGCCTGCTCGGTCGCCTGAACGCTGGACCCGATGGCCAGGTCCTGTGGTGGGCCTTGGCGCTCGGCGCCTGTCTCGGCGGCAACGGCACGCTGATCGGCGCCTCGGCCAATGTCACGGTGACGGGCCTCGCCGAGAAGGAAGGCAAGCGCATCTCGTTCAACGAGTTCACCGCCTTCGGCTCGCGGGTGGCGGGCCTGACACTGCTGATGTCGTCGGTCTACTTGGCGATGTGGCTCTATATCGGCTCGACGATCGTGAACGTCTCGGGCGTCGTCTTGCTGACGATCTTCTTCGCGGCGCGGCTCAGACGCCCGGCCTGAACGCCTCGGCGAGCGTCCTCACCGCCTGGTCGGCTTCGGCGCGGTCGGGCGTCTCATTGGTCTCGCCATAGCCTTCCATCTCGCCGCCGGCAAAGGACTGCACAATCAGCCCATCGCTGCGCGGCACGGTCAGGATGTGGCGATAGACCAGGCCGTAGCGCACGTCGGGTTGCGGGATCAGCCGCTGGAGCTGCCCGCGAATCGGCACCAGTGTCTCATCCTTCCACAAGGCCTTGGCGCCGAGCCCGGTGCAGTCGATCACCACCTTGTGGCCGAGGGCCGCGATCTGTGCCGGTGCACGAAAATCGACCCGCCTGTACTGGCCGCCGGCGATCAGGAAATCGTTCATCAGCGTGTGGGCGTAGCCCGCGATGTTGAAGACCATGATCTCGCTGCGCGCCGCCGAGCTGCCCTTGAACGGCGTCGCACCGATCGGTACCTCGCGCCATCGCGGCGTCAGGTCCCGGATGCGCCGGCCGTAATGGACAAAATCAACGGCAGGACGAGCGACCGAGCTGCTGGCGGCGGCGCCTGTCTGCCCGGCGTCCGATACCGAATACTGATCGACCCACTCCACCGGCGTGCCGGGCAGCCCGAGATAGTCGCGATGCAGCTTGAACGCCGAGCGCGCCATCTCCTCCCAAACGATCCCAAAGTTCGCCGCTGCAGCACGAGCGTCGGCCACACGAGAGTCGGGTGTCCATTCGCCGGTGGCATGGGCCGAAGTGGTGAGCGGCAGTTGCTCGCGCGCATAGATCGTCACGCGCAGGCCGGCACGCTGCGCCAGCACCGCCGAGGTGAGCCCGAGTGCGCCGCAGCCTATCACCGCCACCTCGCGCGGGCCGGGCTGCAGGGCCAGCTGGATTGCCTTGGCACTCGAACCCCATGACAGCGACCAGCCGCTGCCGCCGTGGCCGTAGTTGTGCACGACCAGCATGTCGCCCAGGCGCTCGGTCTCGATGCGAGGTCCGGCCGGCCGGAACGGACGCAGGCAGACTGAGACATCCATGATGCGGTCAGTACGGGCACGAATGGGCACGAGCGGTGGCCCGTCGAGCGACGACCCCGATGGCGCGGCCGTACAGCCGACCACCAGGCCGCCCATCGAGACTTGCAGCAGGCCTCGCCGGTTCAGTTCCATGTCCTCATCCCGAACGTCGCTTCCCGCCGCAGTCTCAGCGCCGTTCCAGCATCCAGGCCGTGATCTTGCCGACCGTCTGCCTCTCGATGCCATAGAAGCCATGATACGAGTAGGCCTCGCAGGGTCGCGAAACCGCCGTCCCGCCCTCCATGACGATCAGAGGCGTGCCGTAGCTGCGATGCGCGGCGAGGGCGGCGGAGACGTTGGTGCCCATGCACGAATCCATCCCATGGGCCACGATCAGATGGCGGCTGCGGAAGCGACGCGTATCGTACGAGGCGATCGCGTTCAGGGAGGAGGTGTGGACGAAGCCTTCGACCTCGCCATCCATCCGCTCGCCCAAGGTCATGGTCGCATAGCTGCCCCTGCTGTTGCCCAGCACGTATATCGACAGCCGCCCGAACCGGCGCTCGAGGTCGGCGACGATCGCTCGCACGCGCCCCGGCGTCGTGGTGGCATCCATCGACACCGCCACGATGCGCGGGCCGGCGAACAGGTCACGCGTGCGGATGAGAAAGTTGCCGCCCAACGACATGACCAATTGGCCGTCCTGCAGGCGCGGCGACAGATTACCCGAGCCGCCGGGCATCAGCAGCGCAGCATGAGTGGGCGAGCCACCGTCCGTCGTCAGGACGAACGGGATCGCCTCCCCATCCGGCGACACGACCGAGGTCACCAGCTCATCGCGCGCTGCGGCCGCTGTTGCCGCGAAAGCGACGACTCCGGCCAGGAAAGCGAAAATTCGGCGCACGCCCGATATTAGGATGATGCTGCGGGGCAATACAGGTTTGAAATCATGCGGACAAGCGGAACGCCGCCTTCTGGCCGATCATGCCTCCAGGTTGGCCTGATCGATCAACCACCGGTGCGCCTTGATCGCCGCCTCGCGGGCGCCCTTTCGAAGAGGGACCAGCCAATAGGAGGTCGCGGGTGACCTCGCCTCTCGCAGTGGCGCGACGAGCTTGCCCGCCCGCACATGCTCCTCGGTGAGCACACTGCTTTCCAGGATGATACCAACCCCTTTGACCGCCGCCTCGATCGCGACATAGGAGGGATCGAGCTGGAGCGGACGCACCTGGGACGTGTCGAAGGCAATTCCCCGCTGGCCGAACCACGCCTCCCACGAGAGCGCATTCTCGCGGCTCTGGATCAGCGGCTGGGCGAGGAGCTGAGCCGCCGTGAGCGGCTTTCGGCCGCGGATGCGCCTGGGCGCGCAGTAGGGCTGTATGATCTCCTTCAACAGCGGTCTTGCCTCACCTTTCCATCGCGCGGCATCGCCATAGCGGATGGTGATGTCGAAGTCGTCGGCATTGCCGTCTGCCGTGCGCACCGCGAATACCCGCAAGTCGACCCCGGGATGGGCCTCGATGAAGGCCGGCAAGCGCGGCGTCAGCCAATGCGTGGCGAGCGACGGCGGGGTCATGATGCGGACGACATTGGTCGAAGGCTTGCTCCAGCCGGGCGCCGCCACGTCCACGGTCGCCCGGTGCATACGCTCGAACAGCTTGCCGAGGGTGTCGGCATACCGGGCGGCATCCGGGGTCAGCCTGATGCCACGGCTCACGCGCCTGCAGAGCTCGACGCCC
>JADHLS010000442.1 GCA_016780605.1 Reyranella sp. | reverse complement strand
GCAGCAGCGTGCTCTTGCCGGCGCCCGACGGTCCGACGAGCGCCAGGCATTCGCCGGGCGAGACGGCGAGGGCGACATCGCGCAGCACCGGCAAGGCGAGGTCGCCGTGCGCGTGGACGATGAAGGACTTGGTGAGGCCTGCGACTTTCAGGACAGGTCCGCAAGAGGAGGTGGCGGCCATCATCACACCCATTGCGTTCATACCGGCAGGATCGAGGCGACGAGCATCTGGGTATAGGCGTGCTGCGGATCGTCCAGCACCTGGTCGGTCAAGCCGTGCTCGACGACGGCGCCGCCCTGCATGACCATCAGCCGGTGCGTCAGCAGGCGCGCCACGCCGAGATCGTGCGTCACCAGCACGGCGGAAAGATCGAGGGTACCGACAAGCCTGCGCAACAGGTCGAGGATGCGCGCCTGCACCGAGACGTCGAGGCCGCCGGTCGGCTCGTCCATGAAGACCAGTCGCGGATGGCTCACCAGGTTGCGGGCGATCTGCAGGCGTTGGCGCATGCCGCCCGAATAGGTGGTCGGCCGATCGTCCAGCCGGTCGCGCTCGATCTCGACGCGGTCGAGCCAGTCCGCCGCCTTGGCCCGGATGTCGCCGTAGTGCCGCGCGCCCACCGCCATCAACCGCTCGCCGATATTGGCGCCGGCGCTCACACCCATGCGCAGGCCATCGCGCGCATCCTGGTTCACGAAGCCCCATTCGGTGCGCGACAGCAGGCGGCGGCGCGCCTCGCTGAGATCGTGCACGTCGACCGGGCCGTAGGCTGCCGAATCGTAGGCGACGGAACCTGCCTCCGGCGTAAGTCGCCCGGCCAGGCAGTTCAGCAACGTCGTTTTGCCCGAACCGGATTCGCCCACGATTCCCAGTACCTCGCCGGGCCACAGGTCGAAGCCGACATCGCGGCAGGCGACACGTGCGCCGAAGCTCTTTGTGAGGCCTTTGACGGAAAGCAGCGGCGTCATTCGGCGGCCTCGGCGGTGTCACGCCGGCGCTCGCAGTAGTCGGTGTCGGAGCAGACGAACAGGCGCTGACCGTCGTCGTCGACGATCATCTCGTCGAGAAAGCTCTCCCTGGAGCCGCAGAGCGCACAGCACTGCTCCCAGGTCTCGATCTCGAACGGATGATCGTCGAAGTCGAGGCTCTTGACCGGCGTGTGCGGCGGCACGGCGTAGATGCGCTTCTCGCGCCCGGCGCCGTAGAGCTGCAGGGCCGGGCTTCGATCGAGCTTGGGATTGTCGAACTTGGGAATGGGAGAAGGGCTCATGATGTAGCGCCCGTTCACCATCACTGGATAATTGTAGGTCTTGGCGATGCGGCCATGGCGGGCAATGCTCTCATAGAGGCTCACCTGCATGACGCCGTACTCGGAGAGCGCATGCAGGGTGCGCGTCTCGGTCTCGCGCGGCTCGAGCATGCGCAGCGGCTCGGGGATCGGTACCTGGAAGACCAGGATCTGGCCTTCGCCCAGCGGAGTCTCGGGCACGCGATGCCGCGTCTGGATGATCGTGGCCTCTTTGGTGCGCGTCGTCGTGGCGACGTCGGCGACGCGTGCGAAGAAGCGGCGGATCGACACGGCGTTGGTCGTGTCATCGGCACCTTGGTCGATGACCTTGAGCGTGTCGTCCTGGCCGATGATGGCGGCCGTCACCTGGATGCCGCCGGTGCCCCAGCCGTAGGGCAATGGCATCTCGCGGCCGCCGAACGGGACCTGATAACCCGGCACCGCCACCGCCTTCAGGATGGCGCGGCGGATCATGCGCTTGGTCTGCTCGTCGAGGTAAGCGTAGTTGTACGCCCCATCTTTGGCGTTGATCTCGGTCATCGCTTACTCCGCCGCCTGATCCATCGCCGCCTGTCGGTTGCGCGCTTCGACCTCCGCACGCAGCGTGCGCACCACCACGAGCTCCGATTGGAAGTCGACGTAGTGCGGCAGCTTCAGGTGCTGCACGAACCCTGAGGCTTCGACGTTGTCGGAATGCGCCAGCACGAACTCCTCGTCCTGCGCCGGCGAGGCTGCGGCTTCGGAGAGTTCCTCGGCGCGGAGCGCGCGATCGACCAGCGCCATCGACATGGCCTTGCGCTCGCTGTGGCCGAAGGCCAGGCCATAGCCTCTGGTGAACTGCGGCGGCACGTCGTGCGAGCCCGCGAACTGGTTGACCATGTCGCATTCGGTGAGATCGATCTCGGCGATCTCGATGGCGAAGCCCAGCTCCTCGGGCACGAAGGAGACCGGCACGTGGCCGTAGCGGATCTCGCCGACGAACGGGTGGTTGTTGCCGTAGCCGCGCTGGGTCGAGTAGCCCAGCGCCAGCAGGAAGCCCTCGTCGCCGCGCGCCAGGTTCTGCAGCCGTACCGGGCGACTTGCCGGCAAGGTGAGGGGCTGGCGCGTCAGGTCTTCCGATGCGCCGTCCTGCGGCGGCGGCTCCAGCATGCCCTCGCGCTCCAGGATGTCGCCGACGCGCGGCAGGCTGCGGCCGGTGTCGGCCGGTGCCGTGGCCGCCGCCGGCCGCTCGCCCTCGGCGGCCAGCGAGAAGTCGAGCAGGCGGTGGGTGTAGTCGTAAGTCGGGCCCAGCACCTGACCGCCCGGCACGTCCTTGAAGGTGGAGGAGATGCGCCGCTCGGCCACCATGCTGGCGGTGTCGAGGGGAAGCGATTCACCGAAGCGCGGCAGCGTCGTGCGGTAGGCCCGCAGCAGGAAGATCGCCTCGATCAGGTCGCCGCGCGCCTGCTTGATGGCGAGCGCCGCCAGCGACCGGTCGTAGCAGGAGCCCTCGGTCATCACCCGGTCGACAGCGAGGCCGAGCTGCTGGTCGATCTGCTCCAGGGAGAGCTCGGCCAGGCTGCGGTCGCCGCGGCGCTTGTCGGCAATATAGTCGAGCGAGTGGGCGATGGCCGTCTCGCCGCCTTTGACCGCGACATACATGTCAGACCTCCACGGCGATGCTGCGCGGCAGGGCGCAGAGTTCGGTGCCGGCGGTGAAGACGACGTCGACACCGCAGGGGAACAGGCCGTGGTTGGCGGCCCACTCCGTCCAGAAATCCTCGGGCAATCCGGCGATGGCGACAGTGGCGCGGACATCGATGCCGGGACCACGCCACTGCTGCACCAGCCCGTCGCTCAAGGCCGGGACCTCGACCAGAAGCGTGGCGGAGCGGTCCGGATAGGCGTCGGTGCCGAGGTTGAAGCCTTCGAGAGGTTGCGGCGTGTTCGCGGCCAGCACGCCGAAGGCCGCCTCGCCGCGATCTTCGACGATGGGCGAGCCGGCATGGAAGCGCAGGAAGTCGCGGACCGCGGGATGGTCGAACTCTTCGGCCAGACAGACCGGCGTGTCGCGGTCGGCCAGAGTCAGCAGATAAGCCGCTGCGGCGGGGCTCAGCCGGCCCGGACCGGCGGGCGCCGCCGGCAGCGAGACGATGCGACCTGGATGGGACACCGCATCTAGGATGGCGCGGAAGATCCGCTGGGCGTCGTGTGGTGGATCGGCAAGGCCGGGGGCGAGCTGGCTGAGATCGCTCATGTGCCGGCTTCCCGGGCGACGGTGAAGAAATCGACCTTGGTGGCGGCGGCCCGGGCGGCGATGGCCTGATGGCGGGCGGCGGCCTCGGCCTCCAGCGGCGCTACGATCGCGGTCTCCAGCCGTTCCTGCCAGTCGGCGCGCTGGCCGAGCGCATCGACCGCCGCGGCGATCTCGGCGTGGCGCGCGCTGCGGCCGCCGACATAGCCGATGCCGACCTCACCGGTCGCCAGCCGCACGGCAGCGCGGGTCGCCGTCATTTCGCCGGCACAGAATGGCGCGCCGCTGCCGGAAATGCGGCCCTTGACCATGACCAGACCGGTCTCAGGCCGGCGCAGCAGGGTGTAGGCGGGGACGGCGCCTAGCCCGTCCCAGAGCTCAGCCCAGAGGGCGCTCAGCCGGGCTGGCGGGGCTTTCGCCAGAACGGAAAGCCACCGCTGTCGACGCGCTGGCGAGGAGGCATCGGCGGATAGGGAAGGGGACATGACCACGCTCGTTGGAGCGCGGACCATGCGAAGGTCGCGTTACCGAACGGCTGACGATTCAAGAACTTATTGTGACGCGGCGGGCCGCCTGTCCCCAAGCTGCCTCGCTCAAAAGGAAACGGCGGGGCAAAGGCCCCGCCGTCGATCCCGTCGCGCCTTTCGGCCGACTACAGATGCTTCAGGACGTTCTCGGCCGAGGACACCTCGAAGGCGCCCGGCTTCTCGACGAACAGGTCCTTGATGACGCCGTTGTCCACGATCATGGCATAGCGCTGGCTGCGCGTGCCAAGGCCGAACTTGGAGCCGTCCATGGTGAGGCCCATCGCCTGGGTGAACTCGCCGTTGCCGTCACCCAGCATCAAGACCTTGTCGCCAGCCTTCTGGTCCTTACCCCACGCACCCATCACGAACGCGTCGTTGACGGAAATGCAGGCGATGGTGTCGACACCCTTCGCCTTCAGCTTATCTGCTTCGGCCACGAACCCGGGCACGTGCTTTGCTGAACAAGTGGGAGTGAAAGCACCCGGCAATGCGAAGGCCACCACCTTCTTGCCGGGCGCGAAAAGCTCTTCGGTGGTGACCGCTTTCGGTCCCTCCGGGCCCAGCATGCGCAGCGTAGCGCTGGGCACCTTGTCGCCGACTTTCGCCATTATTTGCTCCTTCAATAGCCGCCCAGACGGGCGGACTCACGAACCGGCGGACCCTAGGTCAGGGGTCGCGTTTTGTCGAATCGGGCCCATATCTTAGGGCTCACCCTCTTGATCTTTGCCCGGACAATCCCCATGGATTTGGAGGATCATCATCCCATGCCCGGCTCAGGCTCCCCCTCCGCCTCGCTAGTCGGCCGCTTCCTGGTTGCCGCGCCGTCCATGCCGGACGAGCGCTTCCAGAAGAGCGTCGTCTTTATCTGCAAGCACGACGACGACGGGGCGCTGGGGATCATCGTCAACAACAAGGTCGAGGACCTGCCCTTGGGCCAGGTCTACAAGCAGCTCGGCATCGAGGTGCCGTCGGCGGCGGCCGAGAAGCCGGTTCTTTTCGGCGGCCCGGTCGAGACCTCGCGCGGGCTGGTGCTGCACTCGGCCGACTACAAGCGTGACGGCGAGACCCTGCTGATCGAGGGCGGCATGGCCCTAACGGCGTCGCTGGAGATCCTGAAGGACATGGCCGGCGGCACCGGCCCCAAGCAGGCCTGGCTGGCACTGGGTCATTCCGGCTGGGCGCCGGGCCAGCTGGACCGCGAGATGCAGGATAATGCCTGGCTGGTGGTCGACGGCGACGCCAATCTGGTGTTCGACGCCGACTTCCCTGCCAAGTGGCAGCGGGCGCTCGACCGTCTCGGCGGCGGCGACGCCCGCGATGGCGTCACCCGCCGGTTCGATCCGGCGTCGTTCTCGCACCAGACAGGGCGAGCCTGACCCGCCGCTCGATCCAGTAGGCAGCT
>JADHLS010000441.1 GCA_016780605.1 Reyranella sp. | reverse complement strand
CGGCGTGGGGACGTCAATCACCGTCACGGTGGCGTGCGCTCTCGCCGGCGGCATCGAGCAGAGCGATATCGTCGACGTGGTTCGGATTTGGAGCGTCGGCGATATCGCGCCAGGCTCGGCGGCGTCGGTTGCGCAGCCAGAAGATGCAGGCCTGGACGTTGGGCGGATAATGAATCGTGCTGGTGACGGGCTTCAGCTCGCCACCGATGACGACCGAGCGCTCGACCGTTCGGTCGTAGCCCACGGCGCGCTCATAGAGGCCGCGCGCCACGCGCGAGTCGGCGACGATGCGGCCTCGCCTGACGGCGTCGCCAAAGTCGGGCTGGTCGGCGATCCATCGATCGATGGTCCGAGGCGACACGCCGAAGAACTCGGCGAGCTCGTCGTTGGTGGCGCCGAGCAGGCAGTAGTTGTGCGCCTGCTCGCACAAGGCGGGATCGTAAAGGATGGGGCGGCCCATGGCGGTCATGGGCTGAACATAACTCAGGTACGAGAACTTTTCAAGAACATCGAGAACATCAGTCGAGAGAAGTGGACGAACAATTATTGCGACTTTTGGCGCTCCAGAAGGCCCCAGGGCTAGACGCGGAATGCCGCGCGACGCCAAATGTTGATGACTGCAGTGCAGTCATCCAATGTTGGCCAAAGCTGATCGCACGGGGCTGGACCAAGCCCAATAGGTGGAATTCACGGCAGCCGTGAGTGCCAAGTATATCACCCATGAAAGCAGACTGGCAGCCAGCAGGAACAGGACCCATTCGAGGCGGTCAAAGAGGTTGAGGCGCCGCCTGTCAGGCATGGGGATCTCCACCGATCTGCCAACGGACAAAACTTGCTGCGTCGACGGACCTGCGCAGCTTCCCGCCCCGGATGCGGGGGCGGGAAGCCGTGCAGAGGTTCATCGCATCGTGCGAAGGGTCATCGGCAGGGTACGCCGACATACATCATCTTTTCCGTCGACCACGTCTCGACGCCACAGTTCCTGTCGGTGGCAGCGGCCTTTTCGGACACCGCCTCACGCGACGGCAGACCGATCCTGGCATCCACCAGCGCCTTCTCGAGGCCGGGAATGCCGCGCGAATCGCCTGCCTGGCACTGGGCCATCGAAAGTCTCGCTTCGGCGCTCTGCGGTTGACCGCCGAATCTGGAACCCCTGTCGAGGTAGTGTTCGTATTTGTCGACCAGCGCGTTGCAGTAGGCGGCGTCCGTCGACTGCGCGAAGGCGATACCTGGAACAGAGATCGCGGCTGTCGCGATCAATGCCTTGAGGAAGGTATTCATGGTCGTCTCTCCTTTGCTCAAATTGTTCGAGCAGATGGAAGGTCGGCCGAAAAAGGGGCGACAAGGCGTCTGCGATGTTACGCAGTACTGACGGGCATGAAGGCGACTGGCGACCTTGTCGGGGCCCGCTCAGAAGGGCAGCCAGGACAGGTCATTGCAGCGATAGGTCCGCCTGCAGCTGGCGCTCTCGTACTTCTCCGTGCATGGCGCGCACTGTGGGCTGACGGCCGTTCCTCCGTCTGTCCCGCAGAATTGGGCGCAAGCTTCTCGCATCCTGCCGACGGTCGAGCGCCTGTCGGCAGTGCACCGATCACGGTCCTTGCCGCCATTCTCCCGGGCCAGTTCGAGGGCGCTCTGCAAGGAACCCCGGGCGTCCGCCGGAGTCGTCAGGAGCTTGGCGCCGACGTAGCCACGAAACCGCGGCAGCCGCTCGGCGTCTTCAGCCTCATCGCGAGCCAGAAGGCGATGGACGGCATCGCAGCCTGGCACGGCGCACGATTGCGAGAGCGTGACTTCACGCTCGCCAGTGCGCCTTTCGATGACGCCGACACAGTAAGCGGCAAGGAGGGTGGCATCGCCAACGGGGCCTTGCGCCCACGACGAAGAACTTGCCTGCATCATTGCGAGCCACAGCAGCGGCCAAGCGCGCCGCTCGAACCCCCACCGCATCGGATCCCCACCCTCCTAAGCCGTCAAACCGTAGGGGCGGGTGGCTTTCAAAGTCCTGACGAGGACAAAAGCGCTTGCGCCGAGGGTGAGGCGCACAGGCACAACGCCATCCCTCACTCGCACGCTCTGTTGTATCAGTTGAAACGCAAATATTGTCGTGAGCGGCGGAGTGGCGGCGCGGACCTCAAAACTCCTTCATCCATGTCAGCAGACTGAAATTCTTTGCGTGTATCGCCTGCTCATACTTCTGGCGGTATGGCGACTCGTCAGCCCTCCATGAGCGTGAGTGTCGGCGACTAAATGCCGAGGATCACGCTTCCGATGGCGTCGGGATCGCTCTTCGACTCCTGGGACCCGTCCACGTCCGGCATGGCGAGAGTCTACTGGCTCGCGGCTCCTCCAGCCGCGACACTCGTCCATCAGCTGGCCGTCTGCGAGACGCTGCTGCATGTCGTCTCGGCGCAGCCGTCGGAAGAAGCTGCTTCCTGTCTCGTCGACCGATTGGGTGAATTTGGCGATGCCTTCGGGGCCAAGGGACCTTTGGCGGTCGTGGTCGATGCCGCCGGCCGTGTCGCGGCCGTGCTGGCAGACACGAAGACGGAGGACGTTGCCGCATTGGCGATGCAGCTCTATGGCGCGACCTCACCGACGTTGGTGCAGGCCGCTGCACCTGTACTGCTGCTGGAGCGCGTGATCGAGGTCGAGCTCTGCCGGACGTTGATCGACTATTGGCGAGACCACGACAAGGTCGCCAATCGCGTCGGATCCGCGGTCGGCAATGTCGTCAATAGCGAGATCAAGCGCCGTGCGGACGTCCAACTCAACGATGCACGATTGTTCGTGCAACTGCGCGACCGCATGGTGCGGCGGATCGTGCCTGCGATCCTGCGGGCGTTCCATGTCGGCATCAATGTGATCGAGGCGCCGATCATCGGCTGCTACGACGCTGACAGTGGCGGGCGTTTCGGGCGCCATCGCGACAATACCAGCAGCCATACTGCGCACCGCCAGTTCGCCATCAGCATCAACCTCAATTCCCCCGACGAGTACCTGGGCGGCGAGCTGCGCTTTCCCGAGTTCGGCCGCGGCCTCTACCGGCCAGTCGCCGGGGGCGCGGTGGTGTTCTCCTCGTCGCTCTTGCACGAGGTCGTGCCGGTGAGGCGCGGGCGGCGTTTCGGCGTGTTCAGCTTTCTGTCGGCCGGCGGTCCCGTCAGACCTCCTCGTGTGTAACTCCTCAGAGCCTCTCGCAGGGGAGTCCTAAATGGCGGGCCAACCGGACGACGATCTCGAGACATACTTTGCCACGATATTCAACACGGCGAAGGGCGGCCTGTTCGGTGGGTTCTTCAACGGCGCGGCTTTGGCGGACGCCAACGTCGCCGCTGTAGTCATGGATTTCCGTTGGACGACGTCGTTCCAGGGGACGACGCCTGCGACCACCATCAAGTATGCGTTTCCGCATTTGACGTCCGATTACAACATCACGCCTTCGCCCAATAGCGTCGATCCTGTCAGCCATGTACCGGTGACCGACATCCAGAAGGCGGCGATCGTTACCAGCCTCGGCCTGATCGCCTCCTATGCCAACGTCGTGTTCCAGGAGGCGGCTTCCGGCAGCGCGGCTGACGCCACGCTGCGCTTTGCCCAGACCGCGACCGGCGGGTCAGCGGCGCGCTTCCCAACGAACGACGGTCCCTACGCCAAGTCCGACAGCCGCGACGCCGGCGACAATTTCGAGGGCGTCAACGGCAATCCGCCAAGCGCGCAGTATTTCGGCACCGATCAGTTCAACACGATCATGCACGAGCTCGGCCATTCGATCGGCCTCAAACACGGCCATGACCCGGGCCTGCACGGCGCGCTGCGGGCGGACGTCAACGACAACGAGTTCTCGGTGATGACCTATGCGAGCTGGTTGGGCTCGCCCGGCATCGACCGCACGCCGACCGAGGCGCGCCTCGGCTCCTCGCCGCAGAGCTACATGATGTACGACATCGCGGCTTTGCAAGAACTCTACGGCGGAGCGAACTTCAGCAAGGCCGGCACCGTCGCGACCTACAGCTGGGATGCCATAACCGGACAGGAATCGATCAACGGAGCGGCGGCGCCCCTCACCGGAGTCACCACGACCGCCAAGATCTTCTCGACCGTGTGGACCGGCGGATCAGCCTCGATCTACGACCTGCACAACTTTGCACAGGACCAGGTGGACGACCTGAGGCCGGGCCACTGGCTGAGGTTTTCGGACGGGCAGCTGGCCGATCTCAACAGCCAGGCCAACGCAGGAGATCCCAGCTATCTGGCCAAGGGCAACATCTACAATGCGCTGCTGTACCATGGCGACCTGCGCTCGGAGATCAGCACCCTGATCACCGGCAGCGGCAACGACACACTGGTCGGCAATGACCGCGACGACCATATGAGCGCCGGCGCCGGCAACGACGTCCTGATCGCCGGCAGCGGCAACAATACGATGAGCGGTGGCCCCGGGGCCGACACCTTCTATTTCGGCTCGGGCTACAGCGTGGTGCGCGACACGGTGGCCGACCTCAACGGCGATGTGATCCACAATTTTGGCTTCGGAGGCGTCGACGTGCTGGGCGCCCGGATCAGCTGGGAAAGCATCGCAATCGGGTCAACCACCGTCACCATCTCGACCGGGGGATCGACGGTGCTGATCGACGGCAACTTCGCGAGCGGCGGCGAATTCGTGATCACCAATCGCGGTGCCGGCACCGACGCCCACACCGCGATCAATTTCGTCAACTACCTGCCGAGCCTCAGCGAGGGCGTCAGCGTCAATCCGGCGTTGATCAGAGGCATCGCCAACCAGCCGATGCTGACCGGCGACGGCGCGATCGGCTTCACGGCCGAGCTGAAAAGCGCCGAGTCGTTTTTCAAGAACTCCGTGGGTTTCTACAAGGTCGCCAGCGACGGCACCATCCTGGACGCCCATCTGCTGTTCGCCAACTCGCTGGGGGTGGCGCAGGAGGCGCGGACCTTCGATCTCGGGACGCCGGGCAACAACCAGCGCATCGGCTTCTTCCTGATTCAGGACGGCTTCGACCAGTATGGGAATGTGCCGACGGACCTCTCGTTCCGGGCCCCCAACGGCGGCCCGGCCAACATCGACAGCGGCGCGGCGGTGTTGATGAGCGCAAGCCTCGGGGTTCTCGGCAAGACACCGGTGTTCCATTCCTTCGCCGCGCTCAACCCCAATGGCCTCAACGAGGTACTGTCGGGCATTACGCCAGGCAATCACGAACTGCTCATCGGCTTCGAGGACTTGCCGCGCGCCACGGGCGACAACGACTTCAATGACGTCGTCCTGGGAGTGTGGACGCATCAAGGCAACCAAATCATATAGGTCTGGCGTTTCAATGCGCGTCCATTCCCGTGCAGCGACAGCGGTGCAGTGTCGAGTGTCAGCAGCACGTAACCGCGCGGCCACATTGCGGACTTCCGATCGTGGTTGAGTGGGACTGCTCGGATAGAGCAATGGAGACCGAC
>JADHLS010000440.1 GCA_016780605.1 Reyranella sp. | reverse complement strand
CTGGTAGACGAAGCCCATGCCCTCCTGGCCGATCGTGTGGCGCACGGGCACCTTCACCTCGTCGAAGAAGATTTGCGCGGTGTCGGAGGAGCGCATGCCGAGCTTGTCGAGCTTTTTGACGACCTGGACGCCCTTGGTCTTCATCGGGACCACGATCAGGGACTTGTTCTTGTGCACCGGACCTTCGCCGGTGTTGGCCAAGAGGCACATCCAGTCGGCCTGGGTGCCGTTGGTGGTCCACATCTTGCCGCCGTTGATCACCCAGTCGCCGCCGACCCGCTTGGCCGTCGTCTTGAGCGAGGCGACGTCGGAGCCGGCGCCGACTTCGGAGACGCCGAGGCAGGCCACGTAGTCACCGGCGATCGACGGCGCCAGGAACTGCTTGCGCAGCTCGTCGCTGCCATAGCGGGCCAGCGCTGGCGTTGCCATGTCCGTCTGCACGCCGATCGCCATGGGCACCGAGCCGCAATTGATGTGGCCCAGCTCCTCGGCCATCACCATGGCGTAGGAGTAGTCGAGGCCCATGCCGCCGTATTCCGTCGGCTTGTTGATGCCGAGCAGCCCGGCATCGCCCAGCTTCTTGAAGACCTCGTGGGCGGGGAAGATGCCGTCCTCCTCCCACTTGTCGACATGCGGGTTGATGTCCTTGTCGATGATGGCGCGCAGCGTGCGGCGGATCTCGGCATGTTCAGGGGTGAATTGCATTGTGATCTCCTAATCTTGCCGGACCGCGGGCCTCCAGGCCCGCATCATGATCATGAGCGGGCCTGGAGGCCCGCGGTCCGGCAAGAGTCCTCATCGGTTGCCCAGCCGCGGGAGCGTGCCCATCAGCTTGGAGATGATCTGCAGCATGACCTCGTCAGCGCCGCCGCCGATCGAGCCCAGCCGGCCGTCGCGGTAGCTGCGCGCGACGGGATTGTCCCACAGGTAGCCGGCGCCGCCCCAGTACTGCAGGCAGGCGTCCGAGACCTCGCGGCGCAGGCGACCGGCCTTCAGCTTGGCCATCGAGGCCAGCATGGTGACGTCGGTGCCGGCGAGATATTCCTCGCAGGCGCGCCAGACCAGCGAGCGCAACGCCTCGACCTCGCTCTTGAGCTCGGCCAGGCGGAAATGGATCACCTGGTTGTCGAGCAAGGGCCGGCCGAACACCTTGCGCTCGCGCGTGTACTCGATGGTGGCGTTGATGATGCGGTCGCAGCCCATCAAGGTGCCGGCGCCGGCCCACAGGCGCTCCTCCTGGAACTGCTGCATCTGGTAGATGAAGCCCGAGCCCGGCTCGCCGATCGTGTAGCGCACCGGCACCTTCACCTCGTCGAAGAAGGTCTGCACGGTGTCCGAGGCGCGCATGCCGAGCTTGTCGAGCTTCTTCACGATCTGCACGCCCTTGGTCTGCATGGGCACCACGATCAGCGATTTGTTCTTGTGCACCTGGCCGTCGCCGGTATTGGCGAGCAGGCACATCCAGTCGGCCTGTGCGCCGTTGGTGGTCCACATCTTGCCGCCGTTGATCACCCAGTCGCCGCCGACGCGGCGGGCCGTGGTCTTGATCGAGGCGACGTCGGAGCCCGCGCCGGTCTCGGAGACGCCGAGGCAGGCGACGTAGTCGCCGCTGATCGAGGGCGCGAGGAACTCATGGCGCAGTTCGTCGCTGCCGTAGCGGGCGAGCGCCGGCGTCGCCATGGAGATCTGCACGCCGGTCGCCATGGGGATCGACCCGCCATTCACCAGGCCGAGCGATTCCGAGCAGATCATGGCGTAGGAGAAATCGAGGCCCGAGCCGCCATACTCGACGGGCTTGTCGACGCCGAGAAGACCCGCATCGCCCATCTTCTTGAACAGCGCGTGGGCGGGAAAGGCGCCTTCCTTCTCCCATTCGTCGACGTTGGGATTGATCTCGCGATCGATCAGCGTCTTCCAGGTCTGGCGCAAGGCCTCGTGTTCGGGCGTGAATTTCATTCGCTTACATCCTTGCGACGCCGAAGGTGATGGGATTGAGCGGCCGCACCATCGATTCTCGGGCGATCGAGAGCGTGAAGGCCAGGATCCGCCGGGTGTCGCGCGGATCGATGATGCCGTCGTCCCACAGATGCGCGGTGCCGTAGAGCGCGGTCGATTCGCGATCGAACTGATCGACGATGCCCTTGTACATCTTGTCGATCTGCTCGCGCGGCGGCTCCTTGCCCTCGCGCAGGAACTTCTGCTCGGTCACGGTCTTCATCACGCCGGCGGCCTGCTCGCCGCCCATCACCGCGGTGCGGCTGTTGGGCCAGGCGAAGATGAAGCGCGGATCGTAGGCGCGGCCGCACATGCCGTAATTGCCGGCGCCGAAGCTGCCGCCGATCACGATGGTGATCTGCGGCACTGTGGCGTTGGCCACCGCCTGGATCATCTTGGAGCCATGCTTGACGATGCCACCGCGCTCGGCCTCGGTGCCGACCATGTAGCCCGTGGTGTTCTGCAGGTAGACGATGGGCGTGCCCTGCTGGCAGCACAGCTGGATGAACTGTGCGGCCTTGACCGAGCCTTTGGTGGTGATGGGCCCGTTGTTGCCGATGAAGGCGACGGGCTCGCCCTCGATCTCGGCCCAGCCGCAGATCGTCTGCTGGTCGTAGAGGCCCTTGAACTCCAGGAAGTCCGAGCCGTCGACCAGACGGGCGATCACCTCGCGCACGTCGTACGGGTCCTTGTGCGAGGGCGGGACGACGCCGCAGAGCTCGTCGATGTCGTAGGCGGGCTCCTTGAACGGCTTCTGTCGCTGCGGCGGTAGGCGGTCGTTCCAGTGCCACTTGGCGATGACCTCGCGCGCCATGCGCAGCGCATCGGCGTCGTTCTCGGCCATCCACTCGGCGACGCCAGACACGGTCGCGTGCATCTCCGCACCGCCCAGCTCCTCATCGGTCGCGATCTCGCCAGTTGCGGCTTTCAGGAGCGGCGGTCCGGCCAGGAACACCTTGGCCTGATTGCGCACCATGATGACGTAGTCCGAAAGGCCCGGCAGGTAGGCGCCGCCCGCCGTCGACGAGCCGTGCACCACGGTGAGCTGCGGGATGCCGCGCGCCGACATGCGCGCCTGGTTGGCGAAGCCGCGGCCGCCGGGCACGAAGATCTCGGCCTGGTACAGAAGATTGGCGCCGCCCGATTCGACCAGGTTTACGACCGGCAGCTTGTTCTCGAGCACGATCTGCTGCACGCGCTGGCCCTTGCGCTGGCCCGACGGCGCGACGGTGCCGCCTTTGATGGCGGAGTTGGAGGCCGTCACCACGCAGCGCACGCCCTCGACATAGCCGATGCCTGCCACCGAGCCGCCACCGGCGCTCGAGCCGTCCTTGTCGTCGTGCATGCGGTAGCCGGCGAGCGGCATCAGCTCGAGGAAGGGCGCGCCGCGGTCGAGCAGCAGGGCGATGCGCTCGCGCGGCATCAGCTGCTTTCTCTTGGCGAAGCGGTCGCGCGATTTCTCCGACGTTGCCTGCACGCTCTTCTCGGCGTCGCGGAACTCGGCGATCGCCGCCAGCATGCGTTCGCGATTGTGCTTGTAGTCGTCGCCGTTGCGGTCGACCTGGCTTTCGATGATCGGCATGTCAGCCGCCCAGCACCTTGGGCCGCACCGCGAGGTGGAAGCCGTTGAATTCGTTGAGGCGTTCGACGGGACGCAGCTCCATCGAGCGGTTGCCGAGCGGCGTGCCGCCGTCGATGCGCAGCTCCGTGCCGGTGATGTAGCCCGCGGCGTCGCTCAGCAGGAAGCAGACCGCGGCAGAAACCTCGCTCTCGGTGCCGAGACGTCCCAGTGGGCAGTAGCCCTTCAGTTTGGGGATCTGCTCCTTGAACGCACCCTGGTAGGTATCCATGCCGGAGGAGGCGATCCAGCCCGGCGACACCGCGTTCACGCGCACGCCGGCATAGGCCCATTCGTGCGCGAGCGTCATCGTCAGGTTCACCATGCCGGCGCGGGCGGCGCCGGTGTGCGCCATGTTGGGAAAGCCGTTCCGGAAATCGGCGGCCATGTTCACGATCGAGCCGCCGTGCTTTTCCATCGACTGGGTGAAGACCTCGCGGCTCACGATGAAGCCGCCGGTGAGGTTGTTGCGCACCACGACGTCGAAGCCCTTGGCGCTCATGGCGACGGCGGGCGAGGGGAACTGGCCGCCGGCATTGTTGAACAGTCCGTGGATGCGCCCGTTCTTGCTGACCATCGCGGCGATCGCTTCCTTGACCTGCGCTTCCTCGCGGATGTCGAAGACATGCGTCTCGCACGAACCGCCGGTAGCCTCGATCTCGCCCTTCACCACGGCGAGCTTGTCGGGCTTGCGTCCGGTGATCACGACATGCGCGCCCAGCGCCGCGATCTCGTGCGCGGTGCATCGGCCGATGCCGCTGCCGCCGCCGGTGACGACGATGGTCTGGCCCTCAAACAATGCCGGCCTGAAGACCGAGCGATACGTCATGTTTCCTCCCGACCTGATGAACGGCCGTTCATCGCCCTCTATTTGACGTTTACGTAAAGGTCAAGTAAGCCCCAAAGGCGCATATGCCGACCGGAGGAACTCGTCATGACCTTGGCTGAACTCACCGCAAAAATGAAGGAAGGCGCCTCGAAGAAGTCCTCCTTCGGCAATACGGTCAAGTTCTCGACCGACCAGGGCGTCATCTACATCGACGGCAACGCCAACCCGCCAGCCGTCAGCAATGACGACAAGGGCGCCGACTGTACGATCAAGATGGACTTCGGTGACTTCTCCGACCTGATCGGCGGCAAGCTCGACGGCATGACGGCCTTCATGACCGGCAAGCTCAAGATCGAAGGCGACATGGGCGTCGCCATGAAGCTGCAGAGCATCCTGCGGTAGGTTCCGAGATTGTCACAGAAAAGGTCCCTCGCTGCGCTCGGGATGACAGAGTGCGGCGCATGAGGATCCGATGGCGCGCCTGCTGATCGTCAACTGCACGCCGGATGCGTTGCTGCAGCGCGTCGCGGCCGGCGGCAGCCGGCGTTACGATGCCCTGTTCGTCGAGTCGATCGGCCTGCATGTGCCGGCGGGCCACGAGCTCGACCATTTCACCCTGAACGTCGCTGACGGCGAGGGCCTGCCGCAGGGCGTGCAGCTCGGCGACTTCGATGGCGCCTGGCTCTCCGGGTCTCCATACAACGTCTACCGCCCCGACCAACCGACGGTGCGCGAGCAGATCGGGCTGGCCCGTGCCGTCTGGGACGCCGGCGTGCCGGCGTTCGGCTCGTGCTGGGGCCTGCAGCTGATGACGGCGGCGCTGGGCGGCACGGTGCATCTCAATCCGCGCGGCCGCGAGATCGGCGTGGCGCGCCGCATTTCCGCGACCGCGGCCGGACGCGGCCACGCATTGCTCAGCGGCAAGGCATCGACCTTCGACGCACTGTGCAGCCACGAGGATGAGGTCGCGACGCTGCCGTCCGGGGCAATGGTGCTGGCCTCGAACGAGGTCAGCAGCG
>JADHLS010000439.1 GCA_016780605.1 Reyranella sp. | reverse complement strand
CTGTATGTCGGGAGCTTCGCCTTCATCCTCAACAATTTCTCGACCTTGGCGGATGCGATATTCGCGTCGTTCTCGACGCTGGGGCTGCGGGTCACCAACACCGGGCTGAGCCCCCAGGATCTGCTGCGTCCCGGCCGCCTGGCCGGCGTGGGGTTCCAGGCCGCCTGGCCGCTCTTGCAGCAGGCCGGGTCGCAGGTCGGGTTCACCAACATCCTCGCCAACTTCGCGATCATGCTGGTCCTGCTGTTCGCCTGGGTGGTGGTGGTCCTGTCCTTCTTCATCCTGGCGGTTCAGCTCTTCGTCACCGTGATCGAGTTCAAGCTCAGCACCTTGGCCGGCTTCGTGCTGGTGCCCTTCGCGCTCTGGACCAAGACAGCGTTCCTGGCCGAACGCGCGCTGGGCCACGTGGTGACGTCCGGCGTCAAGGTGATGGTTCTTGCCGTCATCGTCGGCATCGGTGCCAGCTTCTTCGGCGACTTCACCAACGCTTTGCACGGCCCTGTGACGCTGTCACAGGCCATGTCGCTCGTCCTTGCCTCGATCGCGCTGTTCGGGCTCGGCATCTTTGGTCCTGGCATCGCCGCTGGCCTGGTCTCCGGCGGGCCGCAGCTGGGGGCAGGCGCCGCGGTCGGCACGGCCAGTGCGCTGGCGTCAGGGGCGCTGCTGGTCGGTGGCACCGCCTGGTCCGCCGCTCGCCTCGCCGGCATGGGCGGTCTCACCGCCGTTCGGGCTGCCTCTGCACTTGGTTCACGATCGCCCTCCGGCCCGTCTGGCCCGTCATCGCCGGCAGGCGGCGCAAGCGCTTCGCTTCGCAGCGGGCCGCCGGCAGGAGAGGGGCCATCTGGTGCAGTTGCCGGCGAGCCCAATTGGGCACGGCAGCTTCGGGCCGCGCGGCGTCGCCGGCAGGCACGAACCATGGCCCAGGTCCTGCGCGAGGGCGACAAGCCCGGCTCGGGGCTGCCGCTCGATCTCGGGGAGTGACCCATGCGGCTGTTCCGACGCCCCATGCAGCGCTATGGCGTGACCCCGGAACCCGTCACGCCTTATCAACGAGCCGGTCAGCTCTGGGACGAGCGCTTGGGCTCGGCCCGCGTGCAGGCCCACAACTGGCGTCTCATGGCCTTCGGCAGCCTGGCGCTCAGCATCGGCCTGGCCGGCGGCGTCCTCTGGCTCGCGGCGCAAAGCCGGGTCACGCCCTATGTCGTCGAGGTCGACAAGCTCGGCCAGGTGCGCGCCGTCGGGCCCGCGATCGAGCCTTATAGCCCGACCGACGCGCAGATCGGCTGGTATCTCAGCCGCTTCGTCACGGACCTGCGCTCGCTCTCCATCGATCCCGTGATCGTGCGCCGCAACTGGCTGGAAGCGTATGATTACGTCACCGAGCGTGCCGCGGCCCTGCTGAGCGATTACGCCCGCGCCAACGATCCCTTCAAGTCGATCGGCGAGCGCTCGGTCTCGGTCCAGGTGACCAGTGTCGTGCGGGTCTCGGGCGACTCCTTCCAGGTGAAGTGGACCGAGCAGGCCTACGAGCACGAAAGCCTCGCCCGCACCGAGCGCTGGACCGCCATCCTGACCATCGTCATGCAGCAGCCCCGCACCGCGGACGCCCTGCGCAAGAACCCGCTCGGCATCTACGTCAACGGGCTCAGCTGGTCGCGCGAGCTCAACCCTGGAGAAGGACCATGACTCGAGACGCCATGACACGATTTCTGAGTTCGGCTCTGCTGCTTTCGACGTCCGCCCTCGCCTTGGTCGCGTGCACCAAGAAACCGCCGTCGATCACTTACGACTCGGCGTCGTTCCAGCCAGCCCAGGTTCAGCCTGATCCGCCCAAGCCGGTGAAGATCGTCGAGGTGCCCAAGCCGCTGCCGCTGCCGGGGCAGCTCAGGCCGCCGCCCTCGGCGCCGGCGCCCGATCCCCGGCCGCCGCAAGCCCGCGTCGACGCCGCCAACCAGGCAGCGCTGCGCGAGCCCAGCAAGGACGGCTACGTCAACGCGGTCCAGGTCTATCCCTTCAGCGAGGGAGCGCTCTACCGCCTCTATGCCTCGCCCGAGGAGGTCACGGACATCGCCTTGCAGCCGGGCGAGAGCCTTGTCGCCATCTCCTCGGGCGACACGGTGCGCTGGGTTGTGGGGGATACGCTGAGCGGCACCGGATCGTCCAAGCAGGTCCATGTGCTGGTGAAGCCGTTCGCCGCGGGACTCAAGACCAACCTCGTCATCACCACCGATCGGCGCACCTATCATCTGGCGATGGAGAGCACCGAGAAGACAGCGATGGCGGCGATCTCCTGGACCTATCCGCATGATGCCCTACTGGCCCTGAAGAAGCAGAATGCGCAGGCCGAAGCGGCGGCGCCGATCGCCAACGCGGTCGCCATCGAAAACCTGCGCTTTCGCTACGACATTACCGGCGACAGGCCGCCGTGGCGGCCGGTACGTGCCTTCGACGACGGCTTAAAAGTCTACATCGAGTTCCCCGCGCGCATCGATCAAGGCGAGGCGCCGCCCTTGTTCGTGGTCGGCGGCGACGGCGACAACCAGCTCGTCAATTACCGCGTGCGCGCCAACTACTACATCGTCGATCGCCTCTTTGCCGCGGCTGAGCTCCGGCTCGGCACCAGCCCGCAGCAAGTGGTGCGCATCAGCCGCACCGATGTCGCACGCTCCTCCGACGCCAAGCGCTGATCCAAGCCCTCACCGTTGGTGGCCATGAGCGACGATCCCTCCCAAACCGAAACGCCCAAGGGCGATCCCGCGAGCTTCGTGCTGCGCGCCCGGCCACGCCGGGTGATCCGCTTCAAGCGCCGGCTGATCGTCGCGGTGGCGGCGCTCGTCTGCATCGCCCTCTTCGCCGCGCTCTGGCTGGCGCTCTACGGCTCGAAGTGGACCCGCTCGGGCGATCAGGAGGGAGCCGGCGGCGGCCGCAAGTCCACGCCCGACAGCCTCTCGGCACTGCCCGGCAGCTACGACCAGCTCAAGAAGCCGGTGCCCAAGCTCGGCCCGCCGCTGCCCGGCGATCTTGGACCCGCGATCGTGCAGAAGGAGAAGAGTCTCGGGATCACACCCAGCGTGCGGCCCAACCCGGACGAAGATGCCGAGCGCGCGGAACGCATGCGGCTTGCACAGCAGGCGCGGCAGGCCAAGGAGGCGGGCGTCCTGTACCAGCTCTCGCGTACCGCCACGACGGCGCAGAGCCCAAGCCCCTCGCCATTGACGCCATCACCATCAGGTGGGTCGCCAGGGACACCAGCGGCTTTGACAACAGGGCCGGCCGGACCGCGGCTCGCGCTGGATCCCGACCGCGACCAGAACAACCAGCAGCGTAAGCTCGACTTCCTCAACCAGCGCGCAGAGCCCGGCATCTACAACCCGCACAGCGTCCAGGAGCCCGTGTCTCCGTATCAGGTTCTGGCGGGCAGCGTCATCGCGGCGAGCCTCATCACGGGGCTGAACAGCGATCTGCCGGGACTGGCCGTGGCCCAGGTGACGGAGAACGTCTACGACACCGTCACCGGCCGCATCCTGCTCATCCCGCAGGGTTCGCGCCTGGTCGGCTCCTACGACAGCGTCGTGGCGTTCGGCCAGAAGCGCGCATTGCTGGTCTGGCAGCGCATCGTCATGCCCAACGGCACGTCGATCCAGATCGACAACCTGCCGGCCACCGACCAGGCGGGCTATGCCGGGCTCGAGGACGAGGTCGACTATCACACCTGGACTCTGCTCAAGGGCATCGCGCTCTCGACATTGCTGGGCGTCGGCAGCCAGATCGGCTTTGGCCGCTCCGAGAGCGACCTCGTACGGGCCATTCGCGAGTCGACGCAGCAGAGCGCCAATCAGGCCGGACAGCGTATCGTGCAGAAGGATCTCAATATCCAGCCCACCATCACGGTGCGGCCGGGCTGGCCGCTGCGCGTCATCGTGCACAAGGACCTGGTGCTGCGGCCCTATCAGAGGTGAGGGAGGGATCATGGGCGATCTTAAGCTCGAGAAGCTGCCGGACCGCACGCCGGTCAAGCTCACGATCACGATCACGCCAAGCCTTAATCGGGCACTTCAGATCTATGCGGAGCTGTACCGCGAGGCCTACGGCCAGGCCGAGCCCGTGGCCGAGCTCATTCCCTTTATGCTGGAGCGCTTCTTGGCCAGCGATCGGAGCTACGCCAAGGCCCTCAAGAACCGGAGCGACAAGGCAGCCCGTGCCGGCGGTACCAAGTCGAACACCATGTAGCAGCACTCGGGGCGACGCAACACGCGAAAACCAGGGAGGTGTCGATGGCGGTTATTGGGACATTCACGTCAGGGAAAGACGGCGGATGGGTCGGCCGCATACGCACGTTGGCGGTCAATAGCAGGGTCCGCTTCGTTCCCAACGACAATCGCGCCGACGATCACTCGCCGCATTACAGAATTTACGTAGGTGCCAGCGAGATCGGTGCGGCTTGGCGAGACCGGACGAGCAGCGACCGAGCAGGACAACGTCTTCAAGTGCGGCTTGACGATCCCAGCCTGTCGCAGCCACTGACCGCCGCGATGATCACGACGGCCGATGGGGTCTCGGCTCGCTTGGTTTGGAGCCGGCGACGTTCCTGACGCTGCGCAACAAGTCGCATCACGGCGGCCTGCACGATCGTCTTTTCCAACCATTCGTTGACGCAGGCGTAGGTTCAACTCCTGCCCCCGCAACCATCTCAACTTGCGAAGCCAAGTTGCGCAGATCGGCCGCCCCGAAAGGGCGGCCGTTTTGCGTTTTATCCCGACGGGATCATCCATTGCGCAATGTGCGGGAGCTGGTGGGCGATGTCCTGAAGGGCTGAGCCGCCAGAAACCAGGAAATAATGGGAATGACGGAACAAATGTCGAAGCGAGAACTCACTCCGGATCAGCGCAAGCAAATGGCTCAGAGGCTGGAGATGATGTCGGGCATGATGCATCGCATGTCGGGCGTGGAGGCGATGCCCGGCGATGAATGAACCCGAGCAGAAGAAGCAGATGGATGAAATGCGCAAGCAAATGGATGAAATGATGAGCGAGTCGCCGATGAAACCTGGCGCCAAATAGCGATTCAAACGCGTCGCGTTACTGACTGCCCGGGCTCGAGGGTCCTCCGTTGAGATGAAGTGCGGAAGACCTTAGGGCCGCCCAGGCCCGACGCCGTGAACCACAAGGTTGTTAGTTCGGCGAGTAGCGCTCCAACTTACCGAGTTGCAACATCTACTTGGCTCAACGCGACTACTCGTTTCGGCCGGACGAGTGAGAGCGCAAGAGTCGACGTGCGCCACTTGTTTGCGGTTAGAATTGCAGAGAACAGGCGCTCTTTGTGTAACGCTTTGACATGGGTCAATGTGCGCACTGGGGCTGATAGAATTTAACAACTGTGCGACCTGTTATCCCGAGCTCGTCTTGGATATGACGGGCAAACATGAAGGGAGGTTTGCATGGGCGAAAACAAGTTTAAACTTGAT
>JADHLS010000438.1 GCA_016780605.1 Reyranella sp. | reverse complement strand
TCGTATCTTTCGACAGGAGCTTCGCCGGCTGGGAGCGCATCAAGGCGCGGACCTTTTACACCGGCTATGTCTCGGAGCGAGACATGCGGCAGGGGATGCAGGGGGAAGCAGGGAAGGACGAGGTCGTCGTCTCGGTGGGCGGCGGCGCCGTCGGCGCGCCTCTGCTCAAGGCGGCGATTGCCGCCCGGCCCCGCACGGCCTTGGCCGACCGCACCTGGCGGCTCCTGCTGGGCGAGAACCTGCCGATGGCGGAGCGCGAGATGCTGGCAGGCGATGGCATCGTGATCGAGCCGGCGCGCCCCGACTTCACCACCTTGCTCCGCAACGCCGTGCTTTCGATCTCCCAAGCGGGCTACAACACCACCATCGAAACGCTGTGCTGTGCCAACCGCGCCGTCCTGGTGCCCTTCTCCACCGAACGCGAGACGGAACAGGCCGACCGTGCGGCCGTTCTGGCCGAGCGAGGGATGGTTGCCGTGGTGCCGCCCGATGCGCTGTCGGCGCAGGGCCTGGCCGATGCCGTGGCGCGGGCGCTGGCGGGGCCATCGTTGAAAGGGTTCCCGCCTTGCGACGTCAATGGTGGACCGGCGACGGCCGCCCTCTTGCACCGTTTGTTGGTCCGATGACCACCTGGCGCGACCTCGAGGACGAAGCGGCCCGCTGGGCCGAGGCCGGCCGCGCTGCCGATCTGTGGTGGCGCGACGACGACGCGGCGAATGCCGGGCCAAGCCTCGACCGCCTGCTTGCGATCCATCGCGACACCGGGGTGCCGCTGGCCCTCGCCGTGGTGCCGGCCAAGGCGACTGCCGCCTTGGCCGAGCGATTGGCAAGGGAACCGGGTGTCGACCTGCTGCAGCACGGTTATGCGCACGTCAATCATGCCGCGGCGCTGGAGAAGAAGATCGAGCTCGGCCTGCAGCGGCCGGCCATGCTGGTGCTGGGAGAGCTCGGCACCGGCCGCATGGCGCTCGAGCGCCTGTTCGGCAGGCGGCCTCTGACGGTGCTGGTGCCGCCGTGGAACCGCATCGCTCCGGCACTCGTGCCCACCCTGCCGGAGATCGGCTTCACCGGCCTTTCCACCTTCGGCCTGCGTCAGCGCTCGCACCCGGTCAAGGGCCTGCTCGCCGTGAACACCCATGTCGACTTGATCGACTGGAAGAACCAGCGCTTTGTCGGCGAAGCGGTGGCACTCGGCGCGCTCGTTTCGGCTTTGTCCCGCGCGCGCACGTCTGGCGAGCCCATAGGTATGCTCAGTCATCATCTTGCGATGGACGCCGAGGCGTGGGATTTCCTAAGGTCGATGTGGCAAAGAGCAACAAAATTGCCCGGGCTTCGCCTGTGCCCGGCGCATGGCCTGTTTGGTGCGGAAGGGGAGGGAGGCGGTTGACTTCGGCCGATCTGCGCTATCCGCGTCCGATTCTGATGGCCGACTACATGCGTGCCATGGCGGGTGTGTTGTTGTGCGGTGCGCCGCTCCTGTTGCTCGAGGTCAATCGCTGGCTGGCCCTGATCCTCGGGCTGGGCTTCCTGCTGTTCGCGGTGTTCCTGGCGCGAACCGCATTGCGCCATCACACGCGCTACGTCCTGGGACCGGACACGCTCTGCGCCGACGGCCCGGCGGGCACCTTGGTGGAATGGAACCGGCTCGATCGCCTCAAGCTCAGCTACTTCTCGACCAAGCGCGATCGCAGCGGCGGCTGGATGCAGCTTGCGGTCGGCTCGGTCGGCGGCCGCACGGTGAAGGTCGATTCTTCCCTCGACGGCTTCCATGATGTCGTCGAACGGGCGGCGCGCGCGGCCGAAACCAGCGGCTTGCCGCTGAGCGAGGCGACGCGGGCCAATCTCAAGGCGAGGGGCCTCTCGGTGGCCCATCAAGGCGTGGCAGGGCAGGAAGAGCGGGTATGAAGGAGCTGCTGCGCGTCGAGGATCTGACGGTCGATTTCGGTGTCCATGAGGGCACGCTTCGTGCTGTCGATCACGTCTCCTTCTCCCTGCCTCCCGGTGGCACGCTGGCGCTGGTCGGCGAATCGGGCTCCGGCAAGTCGGTGTGCAGCCAGGCGATCATGGGGCTGCTGCCGCGCACGGCCACCATCTCGTCGGGCTCGATCCTCTTCAACGATGTGCGCAACAAGAAGAACGGTGCGATCGATATCGCCAGGCTCGACCGCGCCGGGCCCGAGATGCGCGCCATCCGCGGCGGCGCCATCTCCATCATCTTCCAGGAGCCGATGACGTCGTTGTCGGCTCTGCACACGGTCGGCGATCAGATCGGCGAGGCGGTCGAGCTGCATGGCGGCGGTCATTTCAGCAACATCCACTCGCTCGGCGACCAGATCACCGAGGCCGCCCAGCTCGCCGGCCGCAAGCTGACGCGCATTGAGATCGAGACGCTCACCGTCGACATGCTGCGCATGGTGGGCTTCCCCGACCCGAAGCGCGCGCTGCGCACCTATCCCTTCGAGTTGTCGGGCGGCCTGCGCCAGCGCGCGATGATCGCCATGGCGCTGGTCTGCCGGCCGGCGCTGCTGATCGCCGACGAGCCGACCACCGCGCTCGACGTCACCATCCAGGCGCAGATCCTGCGCCTCATCAAGGACCTGCAGGCCGAGCTCGGCATGGCGCTCCTGATGATCACCCACGATCTCGGCGTGGTCGCCAACGTCGCCGACGACGTCGTGGTGATGTATCGCGGCAAGGTCGTCGAATCGGGCGACCTGCGCGACATCTTCCGTGATCCGCAGCATCCCTATCTCAAGGCGCTGCTGCACGCCGTGCCGCGCTTCGACATGACGCCCGGCGAGCGGCTGGTGCCGATCCGCGAGATCACCGCTGCCACCGGCCATCTCCTGAAGCAGAAGGCGACCTCGGCGCCGACCGACACCTTCAATCCCGACGCCCCGGTGCTGAAGGTTCGGCATCTGTCCAAGACCTTCCGCATTCGCAAGGCCGATACCCTGCTCGAGCAGCTGACCGGCGGCGGCACGACGCGCACCGTGCGCGCCGTCAACGACGTGAGCTTCGACGTTCAGCGCAACGAGTGTCTGGGCCTGGTCGGCGAATCGGGCTGCGGCAAGACCACGCTCAGCAAGATTCTCATGCGCGGCATTTCAGCTGATCCGAGCGATGGCGACGCGGCCTATGGCGGCGGCCGCATCGTCTACGACGACTGGGGCCGCAAGATCGACGTGCTGTCGCTGGAGGGCGGCGAGCTCGACCGCTTCCGCACCAAGCTGCAGTTCATCTTCCAGGACCCGTTCGGCTCGCTCAATCCGCGCATGACGGTCTACGACATCCTGGTCGAGCCGCTGATCATCCATAGGATCGGCGACGACGCCTATCGCCGCGAGATGGTGAGCGAGTTGATGGAGATGGTGGGGTTGGACCGCCGCCATCTCAGCCGCTATCCGCACTCCTTTTCGGGCGGCCAGCGCCAGAGGATCGGCATCGCCCGCGCGCTGGCGCTGCGCCCCGACATGGTGATCTGCGATGAGCCGGTATCGGCGCTCGACGTCTCGATCCAGGCCCAGATCCTCAACCTCCTGAAGGACCTGCAGAAGCAGCTCGGCCTCACCTACATGTTCATTTCGCACAATCTCGCCGTGGTCGACTACATCGCCGACCGCATCGCCGTGATGTGCGCCGGCCGTCTGGTCGAGCTCGCGCCGGCGGGCGAGCTGTTCAAGAACCCGATCCATCCCTATACCAAGGCGCTATTGTCGGCGGTGCCCATGCCCGATCCCGACGTCCGGCTCGATCTCGGGGCGCTTATGGAGGGCAAGGCGTCCGATCCGACGGCCTGGCCGCAGCCGTTCCGCGACGACCCGACCAACGAAGTGTTCTGGATCGAGGTCTCGACCGGGCATTATGTGCGTATGGCGCGGGGAGGACTCTAGGCCATGCTGCGCTTCATCGTCCGTCGGATACTGCTGATGATCCCGACGCTGTTCATCATCAGCGCGCTGGTCTACTTCATCATCGACCTGCCGCCCGGCGACTGCGTCACCAGCCAGATCGACGAGCTGCTGTCGCGCGGCGATCCCGACGCGCTGCACCGCGCCGATGAGCTGCGCGCCATGTACGGCCTCAACGACCCGCTGTGGCTGCGCTACCTCACCTGGGTCAAGGGCGTCTTCCGTTGGGATTTCGGGCTCAGCTGCCAGGACACCGTGCCGGTGCGCGACCTGATCGGCGAGCGGCTCGCGCTCACCATCGTGATGGAGACCTCGACCATCGCCTTCATCTGGATCGTGTCCTTCATCATCGGCGTCTACGCCGCCACCCACCAGTACAAGCTCGGCGACTATGTCGCCTCGTTCATCGGCTTCATCGGTCTGTCGGTTCCGAACTTCCTGCTGGCGCTGGTGCTGCTCTATGTCGGCAAAGTCTATTTCGGCCTGTCGATCGGCGGCCTGATGGATCCCGAGTACATCGACCAGCCGATCTCGTGGGGCAAGGTCGGCTCGATCCTGCAGCACCTGGTGATCCCGGTGATCGTCATCGGCATGTCGGGTACCGCCGGCATGATCCGCCGGCTGCGCGCCAACCTGCTCGACGAGCTGCAGAAGCAATACGTCGTCACCGGCCGCGCCAAGGGCCTGCCGCCGCTGCGGCTGCTGATCAAGTATCCGCTGCGCCACGCCATCAATCCGTTCGTCGCCGACATCGGCGGGTTGCTGCCCGAAGTGATCTCGGGATCGGTGATCGTGTCGGTCGTGCTGTCGCTGCCGACCACCGGCCCGATGCTGCTCGGCGCTCTCAAGACCCAGGACGTCAACCTTGCCGCCACCTTCCTGCTGTTCGTGGCGACGCTGACCGTCGTCGGCATGCTGATCTCGGATCTGGCGCTGGCGGCCCTCGATCCGCGCATCCGCTTCGGCGCGACGTCGGAGAAGTGAGCGGGCCCATGACCGACAGAACTTCGACCGACAGAACTTCGACCGACGGAACATCCGACCAGACCGCGGCCCGCTCGCGCTCGCCTCACTTCGTCAACAAGGAGCCGTGGGACCCCTACGTCGCCGAGCGCCTGACGGCCGAGCAGGAAAAGTACTACATGGCCGGCCAATGGAAGCTGATGTGGTGGCGCTTCCGCCGCCACCGGCCGGCCGTGGTCTCGGCGGTGTTCCTGGCGCTGATGTACTTCTCGACGCTGATCAGCGAGTTCATTGCGCCCTACGACCTGCAATCGCGCATGTCGTCCTACATCTTCGCCCCGCCGCAGCGCGTGCATTTCATGCATGAGGGACAGTTCCTCGGGCCGTTCGTCTATGCGCTCAAGACCACGCGCGACATGGAGACCCTGCAGCGCGTCTATACGCCCGACACGACCAGGCCGCAGAGGCTGCGCTTCTTCTGCTCGGGCGATTCCTACGAGTTCTGGGGCCTGATCGAAGGCAGCTTCCACTTCGTCTGCCCGCCCGAGGGCGGCAACTTCTTCTGGCTGTGCACCGATCGGCTGGGTCGCGTCATGTTCAGTC
>JADHLS010000437.1 GCA_016780605.1 Reyranella sp. | reverse complement strand
CGCCAGCACCAGCAATCCGAAGGCGCCGCGATCGCGCAGGGCGCCGACATACTCGGCGACGAAGGCGCGCACGACGGCGAAGCGATGCGGGCTGTCCGCGGGCTTCACATCTTCTTCCCGAGGCAGAAGCTCGCCCGCGATCGAACGCAGGCGCAGCACCCCGAGGCCGAGGAAGACGACCGCCAGCACGGCCAGGACGGCGAGCGGCTCGATCGAGTCGCGCGCCGGTGCGCCGCGTGCGGCCTGGTCCGACAGGACCTGCATGTACCAGCGCGCCGGCAGCAGGTTCCCCCAGAAGCGGGCGAAGTCGCCCATCGCCAGCAAGGGAAAGCCGACGCCGGCAAAGCCGAAGGCCGGCGAACAGAAGATGCCGGTGAGCGACAGGCCGAAGGCGAGATTGCGCACCAGAAGCTGGAACAGCGCGCCGACGCTGAGATAGGCCGCAATGAACAGGCAGCCGGCGAGGCCCGCGACGAGCGGGTCGCCGCGGAAAGGCACCAGGAAGCCGTCGTGTATGGTCAGCGCCGCGATCACCAGCATCACGACGAACAGCCCGAAGTACGGCAGGAGCTTGCCGACCAGCGCCGTCAGCACGTCGCCGTCGGCCGTCGCCAGCCACTCCGTCATGTCGCGTCGCGCGAACTCGGAACCGACGGCATAGCCCGCGGCAATGGCGATCACCACATGCAGGACCATGGGCAGGATGGCGCGCAGCAGGAACTGGGCGTAGTTCAGGGCGGGATTGGTGAGCACGTACTGCTCGACCACCAGTGGCCCCGGCGCATAGGCGCCGCGATGCGCCGCCGCGGGCAGATCGGCGATGGCGGCCGACAGCGCCGCCGACAGCGCACCCGAAGCGATGTTGCCCGGCGTGAAATACTGCTTGTTGTGGAAGATCACGATCTGCGGGCGCTTGCCCGCCTGGACGTCGCGCTCGAGGTTGCGCGGGATGTAGACTGCGGCGATGGCCTCGCCCGATCGCACGGCTTGCATGGCGCCGGTGAGATCGGTCGAGCGGCGCGTCACCGCCACGCCGGGGGCGGCATTTACCGCCTGGACGAAGAGCGCCGAGGTCTGGGTGTTGTCGGCATCGACGACGTCGACCCTGAGATCGCGCACCACGGCGTTGCTGAAAGTTAGCGACAACAGCGCGAAGGCGAGCAGCGGCACGCCCGCCACCAGGAACAGCGCGACGCGGTCGTGCCAGATCCATTGGACCTCGCGCCAGGCGACGGCGATCAGCCCGGACGGCGGACGCACCATGATCAGCGTTTCTTCCAGTCGGCATAGACGCTCATGCCTGGCCGCAGGCCGGGCACGGGTTCCACGGGATAGGCGCGGATCTCGAAGGTGCGCAGGTCGAAGTCACCGGTCGCGCGGGTCGCGCGCCAGCCGGCATACTCGCCGCGCGTCGCGATCTTGCGCACTGCTACCGTGATCGGCTTGTCGCCCAGCGCCGGCAATCGCACATCGAAGCGGTCGCCGATCTTGAGGTCTTTCACGAGATCCTCGCGCAGGTCGAAGCGTACCCAGATGTCGGAGAGGTCGATCAGCGTAAGAAGCGGTACGCCCGGCGAGACATATTCGCCGGGGTCCGCGCCGGTGTGATAGACCTGCGCGGCCGACGGCGGCTTCACCGTGAGCTCGGCGATCTGTGCCTGCAGCGTGGTGATGGCGGCCTCGGCTTTGGCGAGGGCCGCCTCCGCGACTCCCCGCTCCTCGGCGGTGTAACCGTTGATCGCCTCGTCGAGCGCGAGCTTGGCCTGTTGCTGGCTGCGCCGCGCCACGTCGAGCGTCGCCGTCGCCTCGTCGAGCTTCTGCACCGAGGCGAATTCGCGCGCCGTCAGCTGCTTGGTGCGATCGTAGTTCTGCTCGGCAAGCTTGGCACTGGCCTCGGCCGACGCCAGCGCCGCGCGGCGGGCGTCGACGACCTCGGCGCGTGTGCCGACCTGGATACGCTTGAGGTCGGCGGCGGCCACCGCGCGGGCAGCCTCGGCCTCCTTCAGTCGGGTCAGGAGCTCGGGATTGTCGATCGTGACCAGGACCTGGCCCGCCTTCACGTCCTCGCCGCGATGCACCGCCCGGGTGGCCACACGACCGTCGACGCGGGCGGCCATGTCGATGCGCGTGGCATCGGCCTCACCCTGCACGATCAGTGCCTGCGGCCGCGCCAGGTACCAAAGGGAAACCGCGAGAATGAAGACGATGGAACCTGCCACGATGATGGTCGCTGCCCGTGGGGCGCCCAGCTTTGTCTTCTCGGTCATGGGCATGGCCCTCGCAACTATCGGAGACTCTTCATCGGCCAGAATGCATCGAGCGCGCCAGCTATACTTTTGGGCATCCCCTGTGAAATTGGCGACCCGCGCGGCCTTCCCCCTTGCCGACCGGCCCGGCTATGCTCGCGCCAACATAAACGCCCATTCACGCCGCCGCTCTCGGAGGGCATTCCGCGATGAACATCGCCACCCCAGTACCGCTCGTTTTTGGCGACTACGCTCTGGAAGACCGCTACCGCCTGGCCAAGGGCCGGGTCTACATGACCGGCATCCAGGCGCTGGTGCGCCTGCCCATGATGCAGCGCCAGCGCGATCTCGCCGCCGGACTGAATACCGGCGGCTTCATCTCGGGCTACCGCGGCTCGCCGCTCGGCATGTACGACCATGCGCTGTGGACGGCGAAGAAGTACCTCAAGGAAAACAACATCCACTTCCAGCCGGGCCTCAATGAGGACCTCGCCGCTACCGCCGTGTGGGGCACGCAGCAGGTCAACCTGTTCCCCGGCGCCACCGTCGATGGCGTGTTCTCGATCTGGTACGGCAAGGGCCCCGGCGTCGACCGCTCGATGGACGTGCTGAAGCATGGCAATGCCGCCGGCTCCTCGGCGCATGGCGGCGTCATCGTGCTGGCCGGCGACGACCACGGCGCGCAGTCCTCGACTTTGCCGCACCAGAGTGAGCAGGTGTTCTCCGCCGCCATGATCCCGGTGATCAATCCGGCGAACGTGCAGGAGTATCTCGACTTCGGCCTACTGGGCTTCGCGCTGTCGCGCTACTCCGGCTGCTGGATCGGCTTCAAGGCGATCTCCGAGACCGTGGAATCCGGCGCCTCCGTCTGGGTCGATCCCGAGCGCATCAAGATCATGATGCCGACCGACTTCCAGCTGCCGCCGGGCGGGCTCGGCATTCGCAATCCCGACCCGCCAATGGAGGCGGAGAAGCGCCTGCACGGCCCGAAGATGGCGGCGGTGAAGGCGTTCGTCCGCGCCAACGGCTTCGATCGCGTCGTGATCGATCCGCCGCAAGCGCGCATCGGCATCATGACCACGGGCAAGGCCTATCTCGATACGCGCCAGGCCCTGGAGGATCTCGGCATCGACGAGGCGCGCGCCCGTTCGCTCGGCATCCGTCTCTACAAGGTCGGCATGACCTGGCCGCTGGAGCCGGAAGGGGCGCGGCGCTTCGCCGAGGGCCTCAAGGAAGTGATCGTGATCGAGGAGAAGCGCTCCAACCTCGAGGAGCAGCTGGTCCACTTGCTCTACAACATGCCGGCCGACCGCCGGCCGATGGTGATCGGCAAGGCCGACGAGAACGGCGGCATCATCCTGCCGAGCGAAGGCGAGCTCACGCCGACCGGTGTCGCCATGGTGATCGCCGGGCGCCTGATGAAGCACACGGGCGAATCGCCGGAGCTCAAGCAGCGTCTGGCGCGTCTCGAAGCCAAGGAGAAGCTGCTGGCCGCACCGCCGCCGAAGGTGGCGCGCACGCCCTACTTCTGCTCGGGCTGCCCGCACAACACGTCGACGCGGCTGCCGGAGGGAAGTCGGGCCATGGCCGGCATCGGCTGCCACGGCATGGCGACCTGGATGCCCGAGCGCCGGACGGCGCTGATCTCCCATATGGGCGGCGAAGGCGTGCCCTGGGTCGGCCAGGCGCCGTTCAGCGGCGACAAGCACATCTTCCAGAACCTGGGCGACGGCACCTACTACCATTCGGGCCTGATGGCGATCCGCCAGGCCGCGGCGGCCGGCGTCAACATCACCTACAAGATCCTGTTCAACGACGCCGTCGCCATGACCGGCGGCCAACCGCACGACGGGCCGCTCACCGTGCCCGACATCACCAAGCAGGTCGCGGCCGAAGGCGCCAAGAAGGTGGTGGTCGTCACCGACGAGCCCGACAAGTATCCCGTCGGCACCGAGTTCGCTCCTGGCGTCACCATCCGCCATCGTGACGAGCTCGATGCCGTGCAGCGCGAGCTGCGCGACATCCCCGGCCTCACCGTGCTGGTCTACGACCAGACCTGCGCCGCCGAGAAGCGCCGCCGCCGCAAGCGCGGCACCTTCCCCGACCCGGCCAAGCGCGTGTTCATCAACGACGCCGTGTGCGAGGGCTGCGGCGACTGCTCGGAGAAGAGCAACTGCGTGTCGGTGAAGCCGCTCGAGACCGAGCTCGGCCGCAAGCGCCAGATCGACCAGAGCAATTGCAACAAGGACTTCTCCTGCCTGAACGGATTCTGCCCGTCCTTCGTGTCGGTGAATGGCGGGACGCCGGCCAAGGCCAGGCGCCCGCAGTTGAAGGTCGTCCAGGATGATCCCTTCGCCCAGTTGCCCATGCCGAGCGTGCGGCCGCTGTCGGAGGCCTACGGCATCCTGGTGACCGGCATCGGCGGCACCGGCGTGATCACCGTCGGCGCCCTGATCGGCATGGCGGCCCATCTCGAGGGTAAGGGCTGCACCGTGCTCGACTTCACCGGCCTCGCCCAGAAGAACGGCGCGGTGATGAGCCACGTGCGACTCGCGCCGAAGCCGGAGGACCTGCACGCCGTGCGCATCGCCGCCGGCGGCGCCAACCTGGTGCTGGGCTGCGACATGGTCGTGGCGGCGTCACCGGCCGCGCTGTCGCGCATCGAGCCCGGCGTGACCAAGGCGGTGATCAACGGCTACATGACGCCCGTCGCGGCCTTCGTGATGAACGGCGACATGGATCTCGGCGCCGAGGCCATGATGAAGTCGATCCGCGACGCCGCCGGCGACGAGGCCGTCTCGTTCGTCGACGGTACCGGGCTTGCCACGGCGATCCTGGGCGATTCCATTGCCACCAACCTCTTCATGCTGGGCTACGCCTGGCAGAAGGGCTTGGTGCCGCTCGCCTTCGAGGCCATCGATCGCGCCATCGAACTGAACGGCGTCGCCGTCGAGACTTCCAAGCGCACCTTCGCCTGGGGCCGCCTTGCCGCGCACAACATCGCGGCGGTGCAGGCGGCGGCCAAGCCGACGCTGCGCACCGAGAAGCCCATCGCGCGCACGCTGCCCGAGATCGTGGCCAAGCGCGTCGAGCTGCTCACCGCCTACCAGGACGCCGCCTACGCCGAGCGCTACCGCACCTTCGTCGACAAGGTGGCCGTGGCCGAGAAGGCCAAGGCGCCGGGCCGGCGCGGGCTCGCCGAAGCGGTCGCCCGTTCGCTCTACAAGCTGATG
>JADHLS010000436.1 GCA_016780605.1 Reyranella sp. | reverse complement strand
GCTGAGTGCATTGCGCGACCGGCCGGACGTCATCCAGGTCGGCGACAGCTCCGGCCTGCATGGCATCGTGCCCGGCATCGTCGACAGCTATCTGGGTGGCCTGAGATATGAGAACCTGAGCTGCTGCGCCAATACCGGCTTCGACGGCTACTACACCATCGCCGAGTTTGCGCTCCGCCACGTGCCGTCGATCAAGGTCGTGGTCGTCTACATCACCCTGTTCAACACGCCGCGGACCGTGGCGCCCACCGACCTGGCCTTTGTCGGCGGGGAAGATCGGCTGCGTACTGCCTTTGGCGAACTCTCCCCCTACATGACGCCGCCGACCCTGGCGGCGCGGCAGGACATCGTTCCGCCGGTCTATACCCTGGGCGGCAGCTTCTTCCAGCGCGGCATGCAGGCGATCGACGCCTATTGGCCGGAGCTGACGAGCAGCTTGCGGGCCTCACGGGGATGGCTGCCCGAGAACGACGTGAACTACACGGCGGACAAGCAGGGCGAGCTGCTGGCGCGCGTGTGCGGCCCAACAGACGTCGGTGATCGCCAGCACAATGACTGGGACTTCGTGCGCGACGCCTTCACCGTTCCGAGAACGCCCACGGACATTCAGCTGCGACGGCTCGCGGCTCTGGCGGCTCGCCACGGCGCGAAGCTGATCCTGATGTTTCAGCCGTTCCCTTGCCGGAACATGTCCGAACCCTTCCTGTCGACCCTCAAGGCCGAGATTGCCGCCGTCAAGGCCGACTATCCCAACCTGGTGGTGCCGGACGAAGCTTTGCTGGAGCCGTGGCCGCGGCAGTGGTTCGTCACTCCCGACCACCTCAGGACAGGGCACGAGGACGCCGCGTCCCGTCGTCTGGGTCGCGCTGTCGCCGCCGCCCTTGGCATCCCGCTGGCGGAGCCGCCAGCGGCGCCAGAGACAAGGCTTGTCACCCTGTGGAGCGGTGACAGCTTCGCGGCCCCGGACTGGTCGGTCGAGGGCATGCTCCTGACGGCGCCGGCGCAGGGCCCCGGAGTCATCGCCAGCGAAACGGCCACCAACGGCTGGCACTATCTCAGGACCGCGCTGGCGAAGCTCCCGGACGCCGTCTATCAGGTGTCGGTGACCTTCCGCATCGTCGGCAAGCGCCAGCTGTACCTGGAGTTCCAGTCGCTCGCCGCACCTGTGATCTACCCGGCCGTGCAATGCGATCCATCGGCGCGGTCGTCCCGGCGCACGGTCGGCGTGCTCGACTCGAAGATCGAAGCGCTGCCGGACGGTGTCTTTCGCTGCACGATGAGGGTGAAGCTGGCCAGTCCCGGTGCGGACCTGAAGATCGGGCTGACACCCCGGGACTTCGACAGGGGTCCCTATGCCGGCGATCCGCGCGACAGGCTCGAGTTGCTGGGTTTCGAGTTCGCGTCGGTGAATGACGTCCGGTAGCTGAAGATCGTCAGCTGAACGTCGGGAAGGTCTCGTCGCTCACGCTCTTGACGCCTTCGATTTCCTCGACAAGCGCCAGCAGGGCCTTGTGTTCCTCGGCCGAGCCGACCAGCCCCCAGATGTGAACGACGCCATCGCGAACGGTGATGTTGCGCGAGCCGAAGTCGGTCCACTTCTGCTTGGCCAGCTCTTCCAGGATCTCGAGGCGAATGTCGCGATCGGAGTGTGCCGCGCTGTGATCCGGGATCGGCAGCTGGGTCGCGACCGCCTGGATCAGGTTGGATCGGCTCACGATACCTACCAGCTTGCCGTCGCGCAGGATCGGCACGCGCTTGATCCGGTTGCGCTCCAGCAGGTTGGCGATCTCCCGAAGCGACGTGTCCTCGGCCGCCGAAACCACGCGGTCGGACATCACTTCGCGCACGCGCCGGCCATGCGACTTGGCGAATTCCTCCGCCAGGGCGGTAGCCGGCGTGAAAGCTTCGAGCCACCACGGTCGCCGCTTGTCGGTCGCCAGCTCCTCGCGGCGCACCAGGTCGGCCTCGCTGATGATGCCTACGACCGTGCCGCTGTCGTCGACGACGGGCAGGGCGCTCACGTCATGTTCGGCCAGGAGCTTGATCGCCGAGCCGACATTCTCGTCCGGCCCGATGGTGATCGGGTTGTGGACCATGACATCCACCGCCTTCATGAGAACCCCCGCAATCGGACAACGCCGAGCCGAACCGTAGCGCCGACTTGGTTACAGTTTCGCGAATGGCAAGAAGGGGACCGACCCCGTTCGGGGTCCCCGCGAAGCAAGGATTATCGCGGCTGGCAGGTCGAGGCCGGCAGGTAGTGCTGCCGCATGGCCCTCACGCAGTCGTCATAGTACTCTAGAGCACTGCTTCCGCGACGACGCGCAGCGAGTCGACGGTGGCACCGCTCAGCAGCATCGAGCCGACCTCGTGCGTCCTGCCCGCTTCCTTCCAGGCTTGCAGGCGATCCCTGATGCGTTCGGGGCTGCCGACCAGGGAGACCTCGTCGACGAAGGCGTCGGGCACGGCCGCGATCGCCTCGGCGCGGCGGCCGCCCAGGAACGCATCCTGAATCTTCACGGCGGCTTCCTCGTAGCCCAGCTGCTTGGTGACATCGTTGTAGAAGTTCTTCGATCGCGCGCCCATGCCGCCGACATAGAGCGCGAGCTCGGGCTTCAGCGCGTCGCGGCAGGCCTGCAGGTCGGAGCCCATGGCGATGCGGACGTAAGGCGCCACGTCGAAGTCGGCGAGGCTGCGGCCGGGCCGGCCTTTGGCGATCCCCCGGGCGATGCCGGCGCGTAACGGATCGGTGACCATTTTGGTCTTCTCCGGCGACATGAAGATCGGCAATACGCCGTCGGCCACTTCGCCCGCCGTGCGCAGGCCGATCGGCGTGATCGAGGCGGCGTAGATCGGCATGTTCGGGTCGCCATGCAGGATGCTTTTCAGCGGCTTGCCGAGCCCGGTGGCGCCGGGGCCGGTGTAGGGGATCTGGTAGAGCTCGCCCTGGTGCTGCAGCGCCGCATCGCGCTTCAGGATCTTGCGCAGGATTTCGATGTATTCGCGAGTCCGCGCCATCGGCTTGCCGAACGGCACGCCGTGCCAGCCCTCGACGACCTGCGGTCCGGAAGCGCCGATGCCGAGGAGAAACCGGTTGTTCGACAGCGCCTGCAGGGTGAGCGCCGTCATCGCGGTGCAGGCCGGCGTGCGCGCCTGCATCTGCATGATGCCGGTGCCGGCCCTGATCTTTGTCGTGCGCGCCAGGATCCACGCCGTCGGCGTCACCGCGTCGGTGCCGTAGGCCTCGCCGCTCCACACCGAATCGTAGCCCAGCCGCTCGGCCTCCAGGACCTCGTTGAGCGCGAGATCGTGGCCGTGGTAGCGCAGCAGCATTCCGAGTCGCATGGTCAGTTCCCTCCGCGCAGGTTGGCCAGCAAGGGCATCGCCTCGGCGGCAAAGCGCTCGATCTCGTCGAAGCGCTCCTCGTAAGGGCCGACGAAATCGAGGATCACGTGGCGCGCACCGGCATCATGGAACCGGCGGATGGTCTCGACGACCTGCTGAGGTGGACCGAGCGCGCAGTAGCGCTGGGCGGCACGCCGGAAGTCCATGGCGTAGCGGGTGCTCAGGCTCTTGGTCGCGGCTTCGAGCGCGTCCTCATAGGTCTTGTCGACGCGAGTGAAGAGAAGATGGGCGGAAGCGAAGCCGCGGTCGAACACGCGGCCGCTGGCGGCCGCCGCTTCGCCGATCTTGTCCAGTCCCTCGCGGAACATGTCCGGCGTGACGACATACGACATCCAGCCGTCGGTCATGCGCGCCACGCGTTTCAAGGCGGCATCGGAGCGGCCGCCGCACCAGATCGGCGGTCCGCCGGCCTGGCGTGGCGGCGGCTGCATCGTGATGTCGGCGAACTTGAAGAAGCGGCCATCATGCGTCGCCGGCTCACCGGTCCAGAGCTTGCGCAACGCCGTCAGGCTCTCCGACAGGCGTGCGCCGCGCTCGGCGATCGGAACGCCGCAAAGCTCGTACTCCTTGGGAAACTCCCCGCCGACGCCGACGCCGAAGACGAATCGGCCCTCCGAGAGGTGATCGAGCGTCGCGACCTGCTTGGCGACCGGCCCGGGGTGACGCAGCGGCAAGAGATAGACCGCCGTCCCCAGCTGCAGGCGTCGGCTCACGACGGCCGCCTGGGCGAGCTGCAGGAAGGGATCGAGGATGGGAAGCGCGAACGAGACGTGGTCGCCAACCCACAAAGAATCGTAACCGCAGCGGTCGACCAGCGTGACCAGCTTCACCAGCTCGTCGATCTCCGGCAGCCAGGCGCCAATGCCAGGCTCGGTGCGGCGATGGATGGTCTGGATGCCGACGCTCAGGCGATCGTGCAATGGCAGGGTCATGCCTGGTCCTCCTGGCTCGCAGCATTGAAGAACTCTTCCGCATCGTCGATCTCGACCAGCCTTCCCTTGCGGATCTCCAGGAACCGCGTGGCCACGGTGCGCGTGAAGTAGCGGTCGTGGCTGACGAACAGGCACGACACGTCGCTCTGGTCGAGCTCGGCCTCGAGCGCTTCCTGGCCCTCGATGTCGAGATGGTTGGTCGGCTCGTCCAGGAGGTACATGTTGGGCCGCAGCAGTTTCATCTTGAGGAACACCAGCCGCGCGCGCTCGCCATGGCTCAGGATCGAGATCGGCTCCGGCGTCTTGGCGAACGGGAAACCGGCGCCGGCGAGCTGGCGGATCGCATCCTTTTCGCTCAAGCCGGCGACCTCGAGCACGTAGTCCAGGATCGAGGTGTCGAGCGGCAGGTCGCGCATGGTCTGGTCGAAGTGCACCAGGCGGCAGGCCGGGTTGAAGCGAATCGGCGACTGGCTGTCATAGTGCTCCAGCTCTGGGTCGAAGGCGCCGGCCAGCGCCGACAGAAGCGTCGACTTGCCGGCGCCGTTGACGCCCAGCAGCGCGATGCGGTCCCCGGCGGCGACAGCGAGACGATCGATGGCGATCAGCTTGCGGTCGCTGCCCGGCGCGGTGACCGTGAGTCCGGCCAGGCGCAGCGCTACCTTGGCGTCGATGTCGCCATCGGCCAGTTCCAGCCGGCGTTCACGGGCGACGTAGGCCTGGGTGCGGTCCTTCTCGATGCGGGCGATGCGCGTCTCGAGCGCGGCCTTGCGCTTGTTGAGATCGGGGTTCTTGACTGCCCAGACCTTGTATCGCGCGGCCGCCTGCTCCAGGCGGCGGATCTCCTTCTCCTCGAGCTGGGCGCGGGCCGCCGCCGCCGCATCGTGGCGCAACAGCTCCTCGCGGGCCTCGCTGAAGGGACTCTTGAACGTATGCATGCCGTCGCTGCGCAGGAACAGCGTCCGGTCGGTGACGCGATTCAGGAACTCGCGGTCGTGGCTCACGATCAGCATGGGCACGGGGAAATCGACTGTGAGCCAGCGTTCGAGCGTGGCGATGTTGGCGAGGTCGAGATGATTGGTGGGCTCGTCCAGGATCAGGATGTCGGGCTCTTCCAGACGCGCGGCGGCAGCGATCAGCGACAGGC
>JADHLS010000003.1 GCA_016780605.1 Reyranella sp. | reverse complement strand
TCCCCTATGCGCTCGACCGCATGGACTTCGAATGGGAGGACCGCTTCACCGACCTCGGGCTGAAGATGAAGCCATCCGACTACTGGCGCCGCCAGTGCAAGGCCACGTTCCAGTTCGACCGCATCGGCGCCAAGCTGATCGACGACATGGGCGCGGAAAGCCTGATGTGGGGCTCGGACTACCCGCACGGCGACGGCGTGTGGCCGAACTCGACGCAGTACATCAAGGAGCAATTCGCCGAGGTCTCGCCCGAGGTGACCAAGATGATCACCTGCACCAATGCCGGGAAGTTCTACGGGCTGATCAACTGAGCCTGGCGACGGCGTCGGCATCAATTCCCGACCGCGCAGTTGCCTGCGCGGTCGTTTCGTTTGCGGGCGCCCAAGCTGGTAAACTGCAGTATTTCGCCAATGGAACGATCGCGCGATACTGAGCCATGAGCGACACGCCCCGACGAAGCGCGGCGGCGCTCGCCGCGGCGCCGGCAGAAAGCCACTCCTCACCTCGGAGCAAAGGCTGGAAATAGGTGCGATCATCCACGATGTACTTTGGCGAGAGACGCGCGCTCGCTCTGACAAAGCGCTACAGGCCATACTTGCAGAGGACGACCTGCCCATGCTGTGGGCGGATTTGGATCGAACGCGGGATGCCCATCCCGACGTTCTCGACAGGCAGTTGGGGGATATCCAGGCAGCAATCGAGGAGGGAATTCTACAGGGCCGGCGTTATTTTCCTGGCCCTCTCAGAATCGCGCCCGGCATTCGCCGGTCAGTTATTCGGCGCGTGGCTCTTGCCGCCTCCCAGCGCTGGCATCTGACGGTTTCAGAGCGCATGGCCGAACGCTGCCTCGAAGAATTTCGGGCGCTCAAAGCCAATGTCGATGCCGACATGGCCGACTATGTGCCGGACATCGACAATCCCGACAAAGATTGAATTTGGTGCACGCCGCCCAAGAGGCCAAAGGGTGAAGGCGTAGAGTGCTCCGTTAACCGCCACGAACTTCATTGGCGGTTGGAGATGCACTGATGTTCAATCGTTACTTTCGTCCCTTCGTGCCTGGATTTCACCTCAGGCCCGAGAACGACGTGCGGGGTTTTAACCTCGAGGACGACAGCTTTCCGAGCGTCAGCACCTGGCCTTATGGCATGCCATCGAGACCGGTGGCACCAAGTTCTTCCAGCACGGCGCTTGTGCGCCAAATCCTCAACTCTTCCACGCCGAGTCCGCAACTCTTTGCTCGGTCGTTCCCGCCGACCGGCTTGGCCGGCTTCCGAGCCGCAACACAGGACGATGTCCCTGGCTTCAACCTTCGGGTTGAAGATTCCGTGCCGGGTGGCCCGATCGAAGGCGATAGCGGTGTACCGCGCCAGGGCACGCCTTGGTTCGACGGGACGCTTCCGCAATCTGCGGTTCCCACGTGGCCCCATCAGCCTCCGACAATGCCATTGCCGTGGACGGCCTTCGATTCGCTGACCGGACAACGCACCGCGCCCTACGCAGCGCCCTATGTCGACGGGACGAGCGCGCCACGGGATCCAAGCACTGATGCACCGCCCGATGCTGAAGAATGGCCATCCGCTGATGCAGAAGAGTGGCCATCATCTGACACTGAAGAATGGCCCGCTTCTAACACCGACGCGCAGTCGCAGACGCCCAGCACCGTCCCTGCTCGGGTTCCTAACGCCCAACAGGCGGTTCAACAAGCAACATGGAGAATCCAACCTCCCGCACCGATGAGAGGCCAAGTGTATTCCGAAATAGGTGGGCACATGAACTTGGACGATTCACGCAATGCGCCAATGGCACTGCCAAACCTCGCAGCGCCGTGGGTCGCTTCAATCGCAGATAACAACTTCGTCCTAGCAAACGCTCGTAATGACGCTGTGCGCGAGCACGCACCTAGCAATCGCAGTTCGTCCTTTGACCAAGAGCCGATCTTTAGCGTCGGGCTCAAGGACGTGGTCGCCCGCAAAGAGGCACCGGCCACAACTGGCACCCGCAGCTCCGTAGTCGCAAGCTTTCCCGCCATCGCATCCGAGAATGCGCCCTATCAGTCATATGGCACCAACTCCGCTCGGCCGACAAACATTCAGTACGGAGATCAGCCGGTCGGCCCAGCGGTCGCCTACCCGTATCCTGCCCGCAACCTACCCTTGCAGCTCGCAAATCTGTCTGAGGTCAACAATCAAGGGGCCCCAAGCAGCAGCGCTTCAATGTCAGACGCATATCCCGAGCCACTGATTCCCGGGGCGCAATATGCCCAGGTCATTCAGCAGAACAATGTCATACTAGGCAATCCAAGGATCGATCGTACAACCGACCGTCTCCTTTCCATCCTTACTGAGACCGTCGAGTCACTAGGTGTCGGCTCAGGACCAATTTTCGGCATCGAGGCACACTTTGAGTTCGCAAAGCGGGTTAGAGCGCTGAACATTCCCGGCATCCGCGAGGAGGGAGTCGAGCAGAGCTTCGACGTGGGACGTATAGTCCGATATGGGCTAGAGGGGAGTGTGAGAACCGATATTGTTTTGCGCGATCCATCTGGAATTCCGATCGCCATCTATGATCTCAAGACCGGGAATGCCAAGTTAACGCCATCGCGAGTTCAGGAGCTTAGGGACGCAGTAAAACGAAAGGACATTCCCGTGATCGAACTTCGATATGCGAGCGGAAACGCAATCCTCAGATGAGCATCCAACGCGCCACACTTCGGCTTATACAACGCAAGCTGAGAGGTACACAGCTTTGTAAGGACGTTCTGGTTGTTCTTCCGACCGAACACATCCTAAGAGGCTTTCTGTTTGAACGAACCACCGTGAAGGAGATGTACTATCTCTGGCGAGTAATCATGCCGCTATACCTACCAACCAATACAATCATCTTGGACTACAGTAAGAGGATATCGGACGGTGAACCGGTCCACTTAACTCGGTCCAAATTGAGTGAAGCCGCGGAGCGCATCGCAGCTTCCATGTCTCCTGGACATTTAAGCTATCTTCGCAAAGTTAAGGGGCCGAAGGAGTTCTTAGAGCACGTCAACTGGATGGCCGGCAATACGATGGTGAATTTTAGGATGGACCTTGCCTTGACCCACTACATGGTTGGGAATGTGCATGAGTGCATTAAGGTATTTGAGAGTATTTCCCTGGAAGATCTGCCTCCCAAGTTGCACAATCACGTCGTCCCCTTTGTTACGGAGTTGAGAACAAGCCCTGAAGACGCAGCTTCTAGAGTTCAGTTGTGGGAGCGAGATAATATCGAAAGGCTGGGCTTGGGCGATGCTGTGGTTAATGCACCAACGCCGGCAAGTTCGAGGTCTTGATCAACCAAACCGGTGGAAACAGTTCATACCAACAAAGCGGATTCTCGAAACACACGTTACGCGCCGTCGGCCTATACAGATCCAGGCACCGCGGGGAACGGTGCCGGGGTTGTGGGGACGCGGTCGCGCGTGGAAGCGCACGGCTCAACGTTGGGGGGTTGAAATGCGCATCAACAAGGATTTCGGGATCGCCGCCGGCCTGGTCATCGGGGCACTGACCATCGTTCAAGTGCTGATCGCGACGCTGGAAGCGCTGGCTCACCACGGCTAGCGCGGTGGCCTAGTGACCGGCGTCGACCTTCTTGGCCGACGACAGGCGGTCGATGTAGGTGAGGACCAGGGCCGACAGCACGAAGGCCAGGTGCATGATGATCAGCACGTAGAGCTTGTCGTTGGCGACCGTATTGGCCTCGAGAAAGCGCTGCAGCAGATGGATCGAGGAGATCGCCACGATCGAACTCGCCAGCTTGATCTTGATCGATCCGGCATCGAGCTTGCCGAACCAGCTCAGCTTGTCGGTCGTGATGTCGGAGTCGATATGGCTGACGAAGTTCTCGTAGCCCGAGATGATCACCATGACCACGAGATTGGCGACCAGAATGAGGTCGACCAGGGACAGCACGGCGAGCACAAGGTCACCTTCCTCGACGATCAGAGCCCGCTGCACCAGGTACCACAGCTTGAAGGGGAACTTCACCACCACCACGCCGAGAACGAACATCAACCCGATATAGAGCGGCGCCTGCAGCCATCGGCTGCCCATGATCAGGGACTCGATGCCGCGCTCCAGTTGCCTGGCGAACGAAGGCCGGTCGGCCATCGTCAGCTGAACGCCTTGAAGGTGATGAGGGTGAAGGTGTCCTTCACGCCGGCCAGCGTCTGGATCTGGCTGGTGACGAAATGGCCGATGTCGGTCTTGTCGTCGAGATAGCACTTCATGAGAAGGTCGTACTGGCCCGAGGTCGAGTAGACCTCCGACACCCGCTCGACACCGCAAGCATCGTCGGCCACGTCGTAGGCCTTACCGAGCTCGCATTTCACCATGATGAAGATGGTCTGCATGGTCCCCTGCGTTCCGGGGACCACTCTAGCGCGGCGAACGGGCGAGGAAAGCGGGCACATGATCGCCGAGGCCTACGGGCGAGGCTTCGTCGCGACCACCATCGCGACCCTCGTGCCGACGCTCGCGGCGTTCCGGCCGATGATCCGGCTTCGGCTCGCGATGCGGCCGCTCGCGGCGGGACTCCGACCGATGCTCGTCCCTTCGTTCGGAACGGGCCTCGGAACTCGGCTGGGTGCGATGCTCCGCCCGGTGCTCGGGCTCCGGCCGATGCCGGGGTTCACGATGTTCGCGCGGCTCGCGATGCTCACGGGTCTCGCGCGGCTCCTTGGCCTCGCGGCGAGGCCTGTCACCGCCTCGGCCACCGGCCCGCTCACCAGCGCGACCACGGCCCCGGCCGCGCCCGCGGCGACGGCCATCCGACGCCTCGAAGGCCACGGTGTCCATGCCCGGCACCTCGATGCGCGGGATCTCGGTGCCGATCAGCTTTTCGATCGCCTCGACGAGAACGCCCTCCTCGGGCGACGCCAGGGTGAAGGAGTGGCCGGTCTTGCCGGCGCGGCCGGTGCGGCCGATGCGATGGACGTAGTCCTCGGGCGAGAACGGCACGTCAAAATTGAAGACGTGGCTCATGTCGACGATGTCGAGGCCGCGGGCGGCGACGTCGGAAGCGACCAGGATCTGGATCTCGCCCTGCTTGAAGCGATCGAGCGTCTCCATGCGGGCCGGCTGGCTCATGTCGCCGTGCAAGGCACCGGCATTGAAGCCGTGCTTCTTCAGCGAAGCGAGCAACGTAACCACATCGCGCTTGCGGTTGCAGAACACGATGGCGTTCTTGACGTCCTGACTCTTGATCAGCCGGCGCAAGGCTTCGCGCTTCTCGTCCTCGGGCACAATGCTCAGGCCCTGGACGATGTTGGTCCCGGCCGAGGCTGGCGGCGAAACGCTCACTTCCTTGGGATTGCTGAGGAAGCGATCGGCGAGCCGCCGGATCTCCGGCGGCATGGTGGCCGAGAAGAACAGCGTCTGGCGCATCGGCGAGAGCAGGCCGACGATGCGCTCGACATCGGGAATGAAGCCCATGTCGAGCATGCGATCGGCTTCGTCGATTACCAGGATCTTCACGTCGTTCAGCAGGATGCCGCCGCGCTCGACGTGGTCGAGCAGACGGCCTGGGGTGGCGATCAGGACGTCGGCGCCCTTCTCCAGCGCCCGCTCCTGGTCGGGGAAGCTCACACCGCCGATTAGCAGCGCCATGTTGAGCTTGTGGTTCTTGCCGTAGATCTCGAAGTTCTCGGCCACCTGGGCGGCCAATTCACGCGTCGGCTCCAGGATGAGCGTCCGCGGCATGCGCGACTTGGCGCGGCCCTCGGACAGAATATCGATCATCGGGAGGACGAAGGAGGCGGTCTTGCCGGTGCCCGTCTGGGCGCATCCGAGGACATCGCGGCCCATCAGGACGATGGGGATGGCCTTTTCCTGGATTGGGGTGGGCTCGGTATAGCCCTTGTCAGCGACTGCCTGTAGTACCGGGGCGCTCAGCCCCAAACTCTCAAAACTCATTTAATTTCCGTGACTTAGTCCATTCTTCCGCTGGACTGTGGAGCGGTCTCCTCTAGGCCTGAAGATTCGGTCCGGACCGCTGGCGGCCCTCATATGAGCCTTGGCCTCGCTTAAGTCAATGCAGCCTGCCTGCGCAGCTGCGTCGCGCACGGCTTAGGGCTTGAGCTCGATCTCGACGAAAACGAACTCGAAGCTGTTGGGATTGATGACGTCGTGCTCGACGCCGATCTGGCGGGCATAGGACACGCCGGACCGCAGGGGCGCGGGAACCGTCGCCTTGCCGTCAAAAATGTGCAATTCGCCGCTCGTGACCGGCACGACGACATAGTCGTGGTTATGACGGTGCCAGCCGGTGTGGCCGCCGGGCGGAAAGCGCCATTCGGTGACGATGACCCGGTCGTTCTCGACCTGGACGGTGGGCTTCGCGAGCGGACGCTGATCGGTATTCATGGCGAAAACCTAATGCGATACGCGGCTTTTGTCAGGTGACACGCGGCTGCACCTTGCTAAATGTGCATATGCACGTGTAGAGAGGCCCATGTCTCATCCCCTCCTGACCGCGCCGATCGGCATCAGCCTATGGCGGCTCGCCGCCCCCACCACCGCCGTGATGGTGGCGCAGACCTTCGTGGCTATCGCCGAGACCTTCATCTTCGGCAAACTCGGCACCGAGGCGCTGGCAGGCTTCGCCCTGGTTTTCCCCTTCATGATGATGATGACCATGATGGCGGCCGGCGGCATGGGTGGCGGTGTGGCCGCGGCCATGGCGCGTGCGATGGGCGGCGGCCGCATCGAGGATGCACGCGCGCTCGTGCTGCATGCCCTGGTGCTGGGCCTTGGCTTGGCGCTGCTGTTCACCCTGCTCGCCTGGACCGTGGCACCCTCGCTCTATCGACTGCTGGGTGGCGAGGGCCACTCGCTCGACAACGCGCTGACCTACAGCCACGTGTTGTTCAGCGGCGCATTGGTGATCTGGGCCAACTTCTTCCTGTCTGCGCTACTGCGCGGCGGCGGCGACGCGGCCACGCCTGGCCGCTACATGCTGGTCTCGTCGATCGCGCAGGTGCCGCTCTCTTACGTGCTCGCCCTCGGTATCGGCGACTGGCCGGGCCTCGGCATGGCGGGGCCCGCGATCTCATCGCTCAGCACGTCGCTCGTCTCGGCTCTCCTGCAGGCACGTGCGCTGTGGCGCGGCAAGCTGGGCTTCGTGCCCGCGTGGGCCGGCGTCCGCCTGCAAGGTCGGCTGTTCTGGGACATCCTGCGGGTCGGGCTCATCGCCTCGTTCTCCGCCTTCACCGCCAACCTCACCGCCATGCTGGTGACCGGCCTGGTCGGCCGCTTCGGCGTCGCGGCTCTCGCAGGATATGGCATCGGCGTAAGGCTGGAATTCATGCTGGTGCCGCTCGCCTTCGGCATCGGCTCCGGCCTCACCACCCTGGTCGGCGTCGCTGCCGGCGCCAACGACTGGAAGCGGGCCGTGCGCTCCGCTTGGATCGGCAGCCTGACGGCGGCCGGCGCGCTCGGCGTGTGCGGCTGGACCCTGGCCTTCGTGCCCGAGGGTTGGGCGCGGCTGTTCACCAGTGATCCACGGGTCGTCGAGGCGACTGTGGCCTACATCACACGCGTGGCGCCGTTCTACTGCCTGTTCGGCCTCGGCATGACACTGTCGTTCGCCAGCCAGGGCGCGGGGCGCATGAAGGCGCCGTTCGTCGCCGGCATCGCCCGCATGATCATCGCTACTGTTGGCGGATGGTTCATGGTCGAGATCCTCGGCTGGGGCTTGCCCGGCGTTTTCGTCGCCGTCGCCATCGGCATGGTTGCCTTCGGCAGCCTGATCGCGGGACCGCTGCTCGTCATGCCGTGGGGACCACGACGTTCAGGGATTGGGCGTGCTAGGCTTGTTCCAACGACAGGAGCGAGCCATGCAACACCCCTCGATGATCGCAACCTGGAACCGCAATCCCGCTGATGAAGAGGCGATGGGCGCAGCGCATGCGCCCATCTGGCGGCGCATGATCAACGTCTCCGTCCCCCATGATCTGCACGATTCGACGATTCTCGACTATGGCTGCAACCAGGGCGGATTCCTGCGCATGCTTTATGACCGCCATCCTTACAAAAGTGCGGTCGGCATCGATATAGCCCGGGAATCGGTGGCGCGGGCCGATCTGCTGAAGGGCCATCGGCCGGTCGAGTACAAGGTCAGCGACAGCGCCGCCGCGCTTGGCCGCACCTTCGACTACGCCTTCAGCCACGAGGTGGTCTACCTGTTGAGCGACCTCGCCGCGCATGCCCGAGACATCAAGGCAGCGTTGCGGCCCGGCGGTTCCTACGTCGCCGCCATGGGCTGCCATACCGACAGCGCGGTGTGGCCGCGCTGGCGTAAGCTGATCGCCGAGACCTCGTCGATCCCGATCTACGACCATTCCCTGGAAGATGTTTCGAAGGCGTTCGCCCAGACGGGCTTCACTGTCTCCGTGCGGCCGCTCGACCTCGACGCCTTCATGCCCGTGACGGTGGGCAGCCCCTACTTCCCCAAGGTCGTCGATCAGCTGCGTTACTACAGCCAGGACAAGGTGCTGTTCAGGTTCGTCAGGACGCCCTGACCGGTTCCAACTTGCCGTCGAGCACGGGATACCCCGCTGCGTCGCTCTTGCGATCGAGGTAGGTCACGACCCGGTCGGGATTGGCGTGGATGCCGAGCAGCCGCATCGGCTTGTCGCCGACGGTCCGGAAGCTGTGCGGAATGTCGGCGGGCAGCGCCACGCAGTCACCTGGTCCCAGCCGGGCGGGCTTGTCTTCCTCACCCTGCAGCCAGACCTCGGCCTCGCCTTCGATGATGAACAGCAATTCGACGTAGGGATGGAAATGCATCGGCGCGACGTAGCCGGGCGCCGACGTCTGGATGCCGGTGCGCACCGGCGTGTCGCCATCGGCAATCAGCGGATGGTAGTAGGCGAGCGGCCCGAACTCGACGCGGTTTGCGTCAGCGAGCTTTCGGATCTTCGGTTGCTGCAACGTCGTCATCGGAATGCCCTCCCGATGGCGGCCAGTGTGCAGGCCCGCCCTGCGTCCCGCAAGCCGTCAGCGCGCACCGATCCGGCGCAGCGAACGATCGATCCAGAGGGCGCCGATCTTCTCCTGCACGCCGTTCTGGCGCAGGCGCTGGCGCAGGCAGTCGAAATCGACCCGGTCGAGCTCCTGGTCCTGGTTGAAGCAGGAAAACACCACCGATTCCTTGCCGGTCACCGGATCGCGGTGGAGCTGCAGGCACTGGGCGCAGATCTCCTTCATCATGCATTGCATCGGTGAATTGATCGACGCCAGGGCGCGATGATCGGCCTTCATGTACGGCTTCAGCACGCCGTGCCGCGCGAGCCGCACCGCGTTCATCATGCCGTCCGAGCCGATGGCGACGATGCGGTCGGCGTCCTTGAAGGCAATCGGCTGCTCGCCCAGCTCGCCCGAGGCGTACCGGCGCATGGCCTCGACTATGTTGGTGACGACCGACTTGTCCTGCGGCCGGGCGACGGCGAAGCCCGGACCCTCGTCGCAGGCCCAGACGACCACGTCGGCCGCCGCTTCGATCTCCTCGACCTTATAGCGGTCACCCGGTTTCTTGTAGCCGGCGAAATACAGGACCTTGCTGCCAGCCTTGCGGAAGGCCTGGCCGATCGAGAACAGCACGGCGTTGCCGAGGCCGCCGCCCGCCAGCACGACCGTTTCGCCCGGCTCGATCTCGGTCGGGGTGCCGGTCGGACCCATGACGATCACCGGCTCGCCGGGCTCCAGCAGTGCACAGAGGTCGGATGAACCGCCCATTTCGAGCGTGATCAGCGACAGCAAGCCCTTGTCCTTGTCGACCCAGGCCCCGGTCAGCGCCAAGCCTTCCATCGTGAGCAGGGTGCCGTCGACCCTCTTCGACCGGGCCTCGTAATTCTGCAGGCGATAGAACTGGCCCGGCTCGAAATTGCGCGCGGCGGCCGGCGCCTCGACCACCACCTCGACGATAGTCGGTGTCAGGCGATCGACGCGCACGACCTTGGCGCGCCACTCGGTGTTGGCGCGCTTCAGGATCTCCGCCGGCGTATGCTTGGGCGCCGGCAGCTTCTCCATGGTGCGCGTGAGCACCGGATAGCCTTGCTTGGCGCCACCCATGGCCTTCACGACGTTGCCGGCGAAGGACGGGTGAAGGTCGCCGAAGAACGACATGAACCGTCCGTCGGCAGCGCGGTACATCAGGACGCGCACGTCCTTGGGCTTGGCCACGCGCTCGGGCGTTGCCGGATTGCCTTCTTCATCGAGGGCGCGGAAGTATTTGCCGTCGATGAAGGCATGCGTGGCGTCTTCGCGCGCCAGCACCGTGTTAGGCTGCGTGCCCGCCGCCACCAGGATGGAGCGTGCCGGCAAGGTCGCCTCGACTGTCTGGCCGTTCTGCTCTCCCGCCACCTTGAGGGCCTTCGCGTGGCCGTTGGCATCGACCTCGACCGCGACCGGTGACAAGCCTTCGGCAAAGCGGATGTCCTCTTCCAGCGCCTTCAGCACCTCTTCATGGTTCAGCGTGTAGGACGGCGAGTCGATCAGCCGCCGGCGATAGGCGATGGTGACGCCGCCCCAGCCATTGACCAGACCGGCAATGTCGGCCACCCGCCCCTCACGCTCAGCCGCAGCGCGCTCGGCGCGAATGGCCTGGGCGTGGGCGATGAATTCACCCGCAATCTCGCGCTCTTCGGCGTTCATGGCCGCGAACACCGCCGCCTCGCCGCGCTCCTGCGCCAGGACCTCGTGCCGCGCCAGGAACTTCTCGACCTGCAGCGGATAGTAGGCGAGCGATTCCGTCGCCGTGTCGATGGCGGTCAGACCACCGCCGATTACCACGACCGGCAAGCGGATCTGCAGGTTGGCGATGGAGTTCTTCTTGGCCGCGCCAGTGAGCTGCAGCGCCATCAGGAAGTCCGATGCCGCGCGCACGCCCCGCGCCAGACCGTTGGGAAGATCGAGTACAGTCGGTTTGCCGGCACCGGCGCACAAGGCCACGTGGTCGAAGCCCATGGCCAATGCGTTCTCGACCGTCACGGTGCCGCCGAACCGCACGCCGCCGAACATTGAGAACTGGCTGCGCCGCTCGAGCAGCAGGCGCACCATCTTCAGGTAGTTCTTGTCCCAGCGCACCGTGATGCCGTACTCGGCCACGCCACCGAAGCCCGCCATGGCGCGCTCGCCCAGGTCTTCGCGCAGCGAGGCGACATCATGCACGGCGGCAAACGCGTGACGCGCACCATCGGCCGAAACACCCGACTGCTCGACCGGCAGCGGCTCGATCTTGAGCCCGTCGATGCCGACCACGGCATGGCCGTCGTTCATGAGGTGATGGGCGAGGTTGAACCCGGCGGGTCCAAGTCCGACGACCAGCACCGTCCGTCCGCTCGACGAGCGAGGGATGGGTCGCAGCAGATTGAGCGGATTCCAACGAGTCAGCAGCGAATAAATCTCGAAGCCCCACGGCAGGGTGAGCACGTCCTTCAAGGTGCGGGTCTCGATCTGCGGGATGTCGACGGGCTCCTGCTTCTGATAGATGCAGGCTTTCATGCAGTCGTTGCAGATGCGATGGCCGGTCGCTGCCAGCAGCGGATTGTCGACCGCAGCGATGGCCAAGGCGCCGATGGAGAAGCCCTCGCTCTTCAGCAGGTTCATCTCCGAGATCTTCTCCTCGAGCGGGCAGCCCGCCAGCGTCACCCCGAAGGGCGACTTCTGGAAGGCTCCGCTCTTGCGGTCCTTCAGGCCACGCGAGCAGCTGTCCTTGCCCTGGTTGTGGCACCAGATGCAGTAGTTGGAATGGTCGAGCGCGCGCACCAGGTCGAAGCCCTGGTCGGTCAGGGCGAAACCCTCGCGATGGCGCAGCATGGGCCGGGGCAGGCGCATGCGGGTGACGCCATCCACCACCTCGGTCTCGATCGGCACCAGATGCTCGAAGTCGAGCTTGTGCGGCACCTTGAACAAGGGTCCGTCGCGATGGCGCTTCTTGCCTTGCGGCGCGTGCAGCGCCCAAGCGGCGTAGCGGGCCATCGCCTCGATTTCAGGCGTCGGTGTCGCCACCTTGAACTCAGCGCCGGCCTGTTCGCGCACGGCGAGCGCGAAGGCGAGCTCCCATGCTTCCAGGCCGTCTTCCAGGCGGGCCGACAGGGCGATGTCGGCCGTGACCTTCTCGCCGTCCAACGTCGCGGCGACATCGGGCTTGATGGCGCGTGTCACATATCGCTGCACGAACAGGCGCTTGCAGTCGAAGATCGGCGCCAGCTTGTTGTGGTGAGCCCGCAATTCGGCTGCTTCCTTGGCGACGCCGAAGAACTCGCCAAGGAAGTCCTCCAGCGGACGCGCCACCTCGATCAACAGATTGGATTCATCCTTCGCGGCAAGCTGGTCGGGCGCCGCGCGCGCCGCCATCAAGCGGGCATGCGCCTCGACATGGCTGGCCTTCAGCCATTCGACGAAGGCGGCATCGAGCCGGACAAGACCCTCGCGGTCGTAAAGGTCGGGAAAGCCGAGCCCATGGCTCAGCGAGGGCGACATCATGCCTGGAATATCCGGGTGGGCGGAGGGGAGATTCGTTCGTGTGCGAACCGATTAGACAAGCTGAGCCTCGAGCGCAAGACATCCGCAGAATTCGCGACACTAATGCCTGATGACGCGAGGGGCGGCTTCACGCATGGTCCGGCCGCATGCAACCCGTCCCGGCATCCGTGCGCAACTGGCTGATTGTCGTTGCTGCGATGATTTTTTTTATGATCGTCATCGGCGCGCTCACGCGGCTGACCGAGTCGGGACTGTCCATGGTCGAGTGGCGGCCGGTGACGGGCTGGCTGCCGCCGATGTCGGATTCAGCGTGGCAGGCGGAGCTGCAGAAGTATCTGGCCTCGCCGCAGGGACGACTGGTCAACCGTGGTTTCACGATCGCCGAGTTCAAGGAAATCTTCTGGCTGGAGTTCATCCATCGGCTGTGGGGCCGGCTGATCGGGGTGGTATTCGCCCTGCCGCTTGCCTGGTTCTGGCTGCGCGGGACGCTGTCGCCGACCCTCAAACCTCGGCTCGTCGCCCTGCTCGTGCTGGGTGGCCTGCAGGGCGCCCTGGGCTGGGCGATGGTGGCGTCCGGCCTGATCGATCGGCCATCGGTCAGTCACTACCGCCTTGCGGCTCATCTGCTGCTGGCCGTCGCGCTTTATGCCTATACGGTCTGGCTGATCCTGGACATCGGCCCGCAGACCGCACGGCAAGATGCCCCTCGCATGCGCCGCGACGCGACCGTCTTGATCGCCTTGCTCTTCGTCGTGTTGACTTGGGGAGCCTTGATGGCCGGCTTGCGTGCCGGCAGTGCTCACAACACGTTCCCGACCATGTCGGGCTACTGGATTCCACCAAACCTGTTCGATCAGTCGCCGTGGTGGATCAACTTCTTCGAGAACCCGACCACGGTGCAGTTCGTGCATCGATGGCTGGCCAAGCTCCTGGTGCTGGGTGTGCTGATCATGGCGTTGCGCGCCCGTCGCCCGGTAGCGCTGGTCGCCGCAGCGATGGCGCTCGTCCAGCTCAGCCTCGGAATTGCCACGATCCTGACAGGGGTGGAGATTTCGGTCGCGACATTGCATCAGGCCGGTGCAGTCATTCTGCTCACTATTTTGATCGCGGTCCGCCATCGTGCGACGCCTTCTCGGGCGAGGCCGGTCTCGGCTATGGTCGGCGCATGAGCGGCAGCCTCAGTCAGCCCATTCCATGAAGCGCGCTACCCAGATGGCCGGCGCCGCCGTCCTGGTGATCGCGGCGGGAGCGGCCGGCGCGTGGCTGACTTGGCCACCGCAGACGGTACTGCCGCGCCTCAGCGAGGCAGCAGGGACCACCCATTCGCCGACGGCACAACCAGCGCCAGCGGCCGCGCCGACGATTGCTCTTCCCGAGGCAGCGCCTCCGCCTGAACCGACCAGTACGGACTTCGGCGGCGTGACGGCCGCCGCCTCCACGCCGCCGACGGCTGCCGCCCAGGACAAGGATCCCGCCTCGATCGATTGGCCGGCCATGCCCATCGATGAGGTGCGCAATCGCGCGAGTGCCGACGACGTCACCGCCATGGAAGAGCTCGCGCGCCGCCTGGTACAGGGCGTCGGGATCACCAAGGACCAGCAGGCGGGCGCAGGCTGGCTTCTGCGCGCCGCGCAGCGAGGTTCCGCCCAGTCGGCCTTCAATGTCGGCGTGATGTACGAGCGCGGCTTTGTCGTCGAACGCGATTCGACCAAGGCCATCGAGTGGTACCGCAAGGCCGTCGACGCCAACCTGCCGATGGCCAAGCACAACCTCGCCCTGCTCCTGCGCGACGGAAAGGGCGCGCCGCGCAACGTCAAGGAAGCCGTCGAGCTCCTGCGTTCGGCAGCGCGCCAGGGCATGACCGCCTCGATGTTCACCTTGGGCGACATCTACGAGCGAGGCGACGCGGATGTGAAGGATCCCGCGATCGCGCTGGCTTGGTTTGCAATCACCGCGGAATTCGAGCACCAGACCAATCGCGGCGCCGAAAGCCAGCTGATGAAGATCGCGAGCCAGCGAGTCCAGGCGCTGCAACGCATCCTGCTGCCGGGCGAACTGGAGCGCGCCCAGCAGTTCGGTCAGGCCGAGTTCAAGCAGATCGTCGAAACGCTGCAGCCGCCCAAGCCCTCCCCTCCTCCGCCACCTCCTGCCGAGACGGGGATCATGCCGAAGCCTGCCCTGCCACCGATGATGGCTGTCGAGCCGGATGTGGATTCGATCGGCTGGCCCAAGGCCGCCACCGAGCAGGTCCGCGTGATCCAGCAGGCGCTCGTCGATCTGAAGTTGCTGCGCGACAAGCCCGACGGTGCCGTTGGGCCCATGACGCGCAATGCTATCCGCGCGTTCGAGCGCATCGTCGGCATCCGTGAGACCGGCGAACCGACGCGCGATGTGTTCGTGGCCCTGCAGGAGGCGCAGAAGCGTCGCGACGCAGGGGCGAAGGCCGAGGCGGCCAAGCCCGAGACTGCACCAGCGGAATCGGCCAAGGCTGAAGATGCCAAGGCAGAATCCGCAAAGATCGACGCGGCGAAAGCCGCCGACGTGCCAACGCCCAAGGACGATGCCGAAGCCTGGCCTCAGTCGAGCGCCGATCAGATCAAGGCCGTGCAGGCACTGCTGCTTCAGCTCAACTTTTCGCGCGAGGCGCCCGATGGAGTGCTCGGCCCGGCGACACGGACGGCGATCCGAGAGTACGAGCGCCTGCTCGGCCTGACGCAGACGGGCGAGCCCGGCAAGTCGGTGTTCGATTCTCTGAAGGAAGTCCGTTCGATCGCCAAGACCAAGCCGAACTGAAGCGCGCTAGCTTTGGACGAAACTCCCGATATGTCGCCACCAGGCGGCCGGCAGCGCGGAAGCCGTCTGCCTGGCCATCGCCGGGGAATCGTAGAGCGCAAAGCAGGTGGCGCCGCTGCCACTCATGGCGGCATGTCGCGCGGCACTCCCGCGAAGCGCCGCCAGCACCTCGCCCACCGCAGGTTCCAGGGAAATGGCGGCCTGCGTCAGATCGTTGCCTCGGTCCTCTAGCGCCGCGACGAGCGCATCGAGGCTTGGCCAATTAGAAGGTGGCGGACGCACCGGAGAAAAGTCGCCGCGGCGGGCAGAAAAGACATCCCGCGTCGGCAGCGCCTTGCCGGGATTGACGAGCAAGACGGCGCAGGGCGGCAACGGCGGCGCCCATAAGAGGCGCTCGCCGATACCGGAGACGAAAGCCCCGCGTCCGGCAAGGCACATCGGCACATCGGCGCCAAGCCGGGCGGCAAGATCGAAAAGCTCCTCCTCCGGCATCGCGACCCGCCAAAGATCGATCAGCTCGCGCAACGCGGCCGCGGCATCCGCCGAGCCGCCGCCCAGTCCGGCCGCCACAGGCACATGCTTGACCAGACGAACGGCGGCGCGCGGAGCGATGCCCGCGCGGTCGGCGAGCAGGCGCGCCGCCTTCAGCACCAGGTTGTCGGTCTCACCGACCAACAGGCCGCCGAGCGGCCCGCCGACATCGAGCGACAGGTCGCTGGAGGCGCGCGCCTCGACCTGGTCGGCCAGATCGACGAACGCAACAAGCGAGTCGAGCAGGTGATAGCCGTCGTCGCGGCGCCCGACGACGTTCAGCCACAGATTGACCTTGGCGTGTGCCGACCTCATCGGCCGTCCGCGAGATGTTTCAACCGCCCTGCTTGGCCTCGGCCGGCTTTTCGTAGACCGTCGGCTTGTCGTTGGCGGCACTCAGGCCGTTGTCGATCTTGTCGCGGATCACCGACACACGGTCCTTGTCGGGCTTCTGGTTGAGCGCCCGCTCCCACTGGAAGCGCGCCTCGCGCTTGCGGCCGACATGCCAATAGGCATCGCCGAGATGCTCGACGATGGTGGCGTCGTCGCCCTTCTGCTCGGCGGCGCGCTCCAACCATTCCACGGCCTTGTCGTACTGGCCGAGCCGATAGAAGGCCCAGCCCACCGAATCGGTGATTGCGCCGTCGTCGGGCCTGAGCTCGGTGGCCCGCTGCAGCATCTTCATGCCCTCGTCGAGGTTGATGCCCTGGTCGATCCAGCTGTAGCCGAGATAATTCAACACATGCGGCTGCTCGGGCGACAGCTCGAGCGCCTTCTTCATGTCGGCCTCGGCCTTGGGCCACTGCTTGGTCCGCTCCAGCACGATGCCGCGGCCGAAGAACACCGACCAATGGCGCTCCTCGAGATTGCGGATCCGCATGATGGCGGTGTCATAGGCCTGCACGGCCTCGGGGTAGCGTTCCTTGCCGCGCAGCAGATCCGCCAGGGTCAGGGCGGCATCGATACGGTCGGGCTTCTCGGCGACCAGCGTCTTCAGCCGGCTTATCGCCTGCTCGAACTTCTCCTGCTGCGCGTCGAGAGCGGCCGCGCGCAGCCGGGCTTGCCAGTAGAGAGGCGAGGTCGGGCCGATCTTGCTCAACGCCTCGATCGCCTTCGGCACCTCCTGGAACTGCTCGTAAAGGCCCGCGATCATCAGCCAGGCGAAGTCGTGCTCGGGCTTCAGGCTGGCGGCGAGCTGGTAGAAGATCAGCGCCAGATCGGCGCGCGCATTGCGCGGGTCCGACGACAGGATGCCGCCAATGTCGAACAGGATCTCGGAGATGCCCGACGCCGGCGTGGGCGGAGGCGGCATCGGCGCATTCGGCGCAATCAGGCCATCCACGACAACCGCATCGCTGTACTTGTCAGCGTAGGTCTTGAGGAGGTCCCGCGCCTCGTTGGCCTTGCCCAGACGCCTCAGCCCCTCGGCCACAGCGACCGTCGTACGCAGGCCGTTCTTGTCGAGCGACATGGCGCGACGATACTTGGCCTCGGCCTCCGCCTTGTCGCCGGCCATCTCGTCGATCTGCGCCTCGATCACCAAAGCCGGTGCTTCGGCACGTTCTCCAGCGGCGGGCTTCAGTCGCGCGATGCGCGCGCGGGCGGCGGCGTAGTCCTTCTCCCCAGCCTTCAGCCACGCGAGCACATATTCACGCAGGGGCCCCAGCTGGTTCTCACCGCCGATGCGGCCGAGTTGCTCCTCGGCAGCGCGATAGTCCGCCTTCTTGGTCGCCTGAACCGCCAGCACGAGGTTGGCGATGCCGTCACCCGGACGCATCGCCAGCACCTGTGGCGCGAGCTGCGCCGCCTGGTCGATCCGACCGGCGTACATGCGCAGCCGGAAGGCCGCGTAGATCAGGTCGGGATCAGTCGGCGCCTGGCTGAGCGCAAGGTCGATCTGGTCGGATGCGGTATCGTAGTCGTGGTCCTGCTCTGCAACCCGGGCCGCGAGATAGCGACCACTCAACGCGATAAGCGAGAGCTGCAAGCCGCGGGAAGGCTGGGCCTGCCTCTGCGAGCCGGTGCTCGGCGGACCGCTTTGCTGGGCGGCGCCGATCGCAGGAAGGGTGAAAAGCAGCACCGTGGACAACAGCGCGAGATGGGTACGTCTCATGGGCTCACATGTTGGGATAATTTGGCCCGCCGCCACCTTCGGGTACGGTCCAGTCGATATTCTGTGCCGGATCCTTGATGTCGCACGTCTTGCAGTGCACGCAGTTCTGCGCGTTGATCTGGAAGCGCGGCTGGCCGTTGTCGGAGGTAACCACCTCGTAAACGCCCGCCGGACAGTACCGTTGCGCAGGCTCTGCATAGAGCGGCAGGTTGACGGCGATCGGGATCGAGGGATCGCGCAGCCTGAGATGTACCGGCTGGTCCTCCTCGTGATTGGTGTTCGACAGGAACACCGAGGACGGCTTGTCGAACGACAGCACGCCGTCAGGCTTGGGATACTGGATCGGCTGGAATTCGGCGGCCGGTCGCAGGCATTCGTGATCGGCCTTCTTGTGATGCATCGTCCAGGGCACGCGGATGCCGAGATCGTGCAGCCACATATCCATGCCGCCGTAGAGCGTGCCGAGCATGGTGCCCCAGTGCAGCGCAGGCTTGACATTGCGCACCTTGTCGAGATCCTTCCAGATCCACGACGCCTTCACCTTGACCGGATAGGCGATCAGCTCGTCACCGCCGGTCTTTCCGCCGGCCAGCGCCTCGAAGGCGGCCTCGGCGCCCAGCATTCCGCTCTTGATGGCGTTATGGCTGCCCTTGATGCGCGGCAGGTTCACGAAGCCCGCCGAACAGCCGAGAAGCGCGCCGCCGGGGAACACGAGCTTGGGCACCGACTGGATGCCGCCCTCATTGATGGCCCGCGAGCCATAGGCCAGGCGCTTGCCGCCCTGCAGGTACTTCGCCACGTCGGGATGCGTCTTGAAGCGCTGGAACTCGTCGAACGGCGAGAGGTAGGGGTTCTCGTACTCGAGATGGATCACGAAGCCGATGGCAACGAGGTTGTCGCCGAAGTGATACATGAACGAGCCGCCGTGGCTGCCGGTCTCGCTGAGAGGCCAGCCTTGCGAGTGCACGACCAGGCCCTTCTGGAAGCGCGCCGGATCGACCTGCCACAGCTCCTTCAGGCCAATCCCGAACTTCTGCGGATCGACGCCATCACGCAGGTCGAACTTGGCCATGAGCTGCTTGGCCAGCGAGCCCCGCACGCCTTCGGCGATCAGCGTGTACTTGGCATGCAGCTCCATGCCCGGCGTGTAGCTGTCCTTGTGCTTGCCATCCTTGCCGATGCCCATGTCGCCGGTGGCAACACCCTTCACCGAGCCGTCCTCGTTGTAGAGCACCTCGGCGCCGGCGAAGCCCGGATAGATCTCCACGCCCAGCGCCTCGGCCTGTTGGCCGAGCCAGCGAACGACTTCGCCAAGGCTGACGATGTAGTTGCCATGGTTATTCATCAGCCGCGGCATCAGGAAATTGGGAAAGCGATAGGAACCGGACTTGGTCAGGAACAGGAACTGGTCGTCGCTCACCAAGGTCTCGATCGGCGCTCCCTTCTCCTTCCAGTCGGGAATCAGCTCGTTGAGGCCGATCGGATCGATCACGGCCCCTGAAAGGATGTGGGCGCCGAGTTCGGACCCTTTCTCGATCAGGCACACCGACACTTCATGGTTGCGCTCGGCGGCGAGCTGCTTGAGGCGGATCGCCGCCGACAGCCCGGCCGGGCCGCCGCCAACGATCAGCACGTCATATTCCATCGACTCGCGCGCCATTCCCGTCTCGCTCTGCAGTGCCTTTTCAACATGGACGTGCCGCCGGCGGGCGACGATCCTGCAGTGGTAGATAGCCTGTTGGAGGCTAAATCGCCACCCAGCGAAAAGGGAATTCCCGTGGCAGAGCTGAGCGGAATCGAGAGCAAAGTCTTCACCAGCAGTGATTTCCGCCTGGAGTCCGGCCGATCGCTGCCGGTCCTCGAACTCGCCTACGAGACCTACGGCACCCTGGCGCCTCAGCGGGACAACGCCATTCTGATCGTGCACGGCTACACGTCGAGCCACCACGCCGCGGGACGCAACGCGGCCGGCAAAGAAGGACGCGGCGTGGCGCCTGGCGCCGCGGGCTGGTTCGACGGCCTGATCGGACCCGGCAAAGCCGTCGATACCGACCGCTATTTCGTGGTGTCGGTGAATGCGTTGGGTTCAGCGCACGGCAGCACGGGGCCAAATTGCAAGGACCCCGCGACCGGCAAACCGTATGGACCGACCTTTCCGGAAATCACGATGCGCGACATCGTTGCCGCCGAGAAGCTGCTGGTCGATTCGCTCGGTCTAGCAAGCCTGGTTGCGGTCATCGGCCCGTCGATGGGCGGCTTCCAATCGTTTCAATGGGCCGCGTCTTATCCGGGCTTCATGAAGGCGATCGTGCCGTCGGTGACGGCGCCGCGCTCTCCGGGCGGGCTCGATCGCCTTGAAGCGCTTCAAAAACGCCTGGCCAGCGATCCGAACTGGAACGGCGGCTGGTATTACGACAATGGCGGCATCGCGGGGACGCTAGAAGAAATTCGCTTCGAAACGCTGATGAATTACGGCCAGAACGAGATCCTGGCCGAGACCATGCCGGACCCCAAAGCGCGCGAGGCGGCGATTCGCGCCAACGCCAAGGCCTGGTCGCAGATCTACGACGGCCATTCGATGGTCGTGCTGCGCCGGGCGATCGGCAGCTTCGACGTCACCAGGGAGTACGACAAGCTCAAGCAGGCCAAGGTCCTCTATGTGCAGTCGCCCTCCGACAAGCTGTTCGACATCGCCTTGAGCCCGGGTTACGTGAGCGACATGCGGCGCGCTGGGGTCGACGTGACCTACGTTGAACTGCCGACCAACAAGGGCCACATGGCAAGCCATGCCGATGCCGCCCTGTGGGCGCCGATCCTCAGCGCTTTCCTGAAACGCCTGTCATGAACGCCATCGCTCGAGAAGATCTCGAATCCCTGCTGAAGTGGTACGTCGACCAGGGCATCGACGAGACCATCGGCGAGGACGCGATCGATCGCTTCGCCGCGCCGCCCCCGGCGTCGACGCCGGCTGCGATTCCGCCGACGGAGGCGGCGCCGCCGACGCCCGTCCGGACGGCACCGCCGCCCGTCGTCACGCCTCTTCGCGGGCCAGTGCCGATCGAATCGCCACAGCTCATCGAGGACGCGCGAGCGTTGGCGCAACGCTGCAACAGCGTTCAGGATCTCGAGGCAGCCGTCCGCACCTTCGAAGGCTGCGCGCTCAAGCGCACCGCCAAGAATACCGTGTTCGCCGATGGCGTCGTCGGTGCGCCGGTGATGATCGTCGGCGAAGCGCCCGGTGGCGACGAGGACCGACTGGGCAAGCCATTTGTCGGCGTCAGCGGGCAACTCATGGACCGCATGTTCGACGCCATCGGCATGAGCCGCGAGCGCGACCTCTACATCACCAACATCCTGTTCTGGCGGCCGCCCGGCAACCGCACGCCGACGCTGGCCGAGCAGGCGATCTGCATGGCCTTCACGCGACGGCATATCGAGCTGGCGCAGCCGAAGGTCCTGGTGCTGGCCGGTGGCACCGCCGCCAAGTCGGTGCTCGACACGACCGAAGGCATCATGCGCCTGCGGGGCAAATGGACCACGTTGGCTCTGGACGACGGCAGCAGTGTCCCGACCCTGCCAACCTTCCACCCCGCCTACCTGCTACGCACGCCTGCCAGCAAGCGGCAGAGCTGGTCCGACCTTCTGTCGCTCGACAAGAAGCTGCGCGAGCTCAGGATCCGCTGATCTCCGTGCGGCCGGATGGAACGGCTGCCTATGCTTCCTCCACAAGAACTGGAGGAAACCATGGCCAAGGTCGTTACAGGCGTCGCCACCTGGGATTTCGTGGACTGAGGCGGTTCCTCCCCATCGTCATCGACGGGGAGGAAAACCACGATCAATCTGCCGCGCGGGCAAGCGGCTCAGGCTCCAGCGCTTCCAGCACCTTGGGCGGCGACATGGGCAGGCTGTAGAGCCGCAGCTTGGTGGCATTGTGGATGGCGTTGGCGACCGCCGACATGACGGGGACAAGCGGCACCTCGCCGACGCCACGGACACCTTGCGGGTGCTTCGGGTTGGGGACCTCGATCATGACCGCGTCGATCTTCGGCAGATCGGATGTGACCGGCATGCGGTAGTCGAGGAAGCCCGGATTATCGAGCTTGCCGTCCTTGGCGTAGATGTACTCCTCGCTCAGCGCCCAACCGATGCCCTGGGCGACGCCACCCTGCATCTGGCCTTCGACATAGTCGGGATGGATTGCGCGACCGACATCCTGGAAGGCGGTGTAGCGTGTCACCCAGACACGGCCGGTGCCGGGATCGACTTCGACGTCACAAATATGGGTGCTGAAGCCACCCTCGGCGCCGGCGGTGTTGCTCGAGGCACCCGCGCCGATCGGCCCACCGGTCTCGCTCGCCTTGGCCGCAATCTGGGTGAGCGACAGCGGCTCGAACTTGCCGGCATTGTCGCCGGCCGGACGGGCAAAGCCGTTGTCCCAGGTCACCGCCTCCGGCTCGATCTTCCAGATCTTGGCGGCGCGCTCGCAGAGGGTCTTGATGACCTTCTCTGCCGACTGCGTGACGACCATTGCCGACGCGAAGGTGACGCGGCTGCCGCCGGTCAGGTTGGAGAAGCCGATGCTGCTGGTGTCGCCGATCAGCACCTGGATCTTGCTGTGGTCGATACCCAGCAGCTCCGCGGCGATGTTGGCCGT
>JADHLS010000435.1 GCA_016780605.1 Reyranella sp. | reverse complement strand
GTCGGGATGTGGGCGCAGGCGCCGTCGGCGGCAAACGACCAGTGGTGATAGGGGCAGCGCAGGCGTCCGTCGACGATCTGGCCCTTCGACAGGTCAGCCCCGAGGTGGGGACACCAGGCGCTCTGCACGACCGGATTGCCCTCGCCATCGCGATAGGCCACGACCCGGCTGCCGAGGAAGTCGCGGCCGACAACAGCGCCGGGCGCGAGATCGCGGGCCAGGCACACCGGAAACCAGGAGCGATGGTATCCGGCCTCGGTCTCGGTGCGATGCTGTGTGGACAGGTTGCTCAGTGCGGACACGACACCCATAGCGTCCTCCGATAGAATGGTACTGCGTGGTACCGACCTTATGGTACCCATTGGTACCAAGTCAAGGGGGGAGAATTGGCCAAGCAGCCGGAATCCGATCGACGCAACTGCATCGTCGGCGCCGCCTTCGCGGTCCTCATGGAGCGAGGCTATGCCGGGACCAGCACGTTGGAAATCGCCCGGCGCGCCAGGGTCTCCAAGCGCGAGCTCTATGCCGAGTTCGGCAGCAAGAGCGGCATCCTCGAGGCCGTCATCGCCGCCACCGCGGCCCGTATGCAGGTCCCGCTGACGGCGGCCGATGTCGCCGACCGCCGCGGTTTGGCCGCGGCGCTCAAGGGCTATGGTGAGGCCTCGCTCAACGAGCTCACCAGCCCGCACGTCGTCGCCATCAACCGGCTCGCGGCGGCCGAAGCCGGGCGCAGCCGCGATCTCGGCGAGATCCTCGACCGCCAAGGCCGCGAGTCCAACCGCAAGGCGCTGATCACGCTCATGAGCAAAGCGCAGGCGGCCGGCGTGCTGGGGCCAGGCGACCCCGAGCTGATGGCCGGCCAGTACTTCTCGCTGCTGTTCGGCGACACGCTGCTGCGGCTGATGCTGGGCGTCGCCAAGCGGCCGACCGCGAAGGAGATCGAGCGCCGGGCGGCGCTCGCAACCGACACCGTGCTGCGCCTGTACGGCGCCTAGCTAACGAAACATGTCCTTGCGGTGACGCACCTCGGCGAACACCGCGACCGGATCGCCGCCAGCCATGCCGACAGCCTTCTGCACGGCCGGCACGTCGGCGCGCAGGAACGGGTTCGTCGCCTTCTCCTCGCCGAGCAGCGAGGGCACAGTGGCCTCACCCTTGGCGCGCGCCGCATCGATGGCCGCCGAGCGCTTCAGGAGCTTGTCGTTGTCGGTCTCGACGGTGAGCGCAAAGCGGGCGTTCGACTGGGTGTATTCATGCGCGCAGTAGACACGCATGTCGTCGGGCAGAGCGCGCAGGCGGCTGAGCGAGGTCCACATCTGCTGCGGCGTGCCTTCGAACATCCGGCCGCAACCCAGGGCGAACAGCGTGTCGCCGCAGAACAGCGCCTTCTGCTCGCGGAAGGCATAGGCGATATGGCCGCTGGTATGGCCCGGCACGAAGAACACGTCGGCCTCGGCCTCGCCGAAGCGATAGCGCTCGCCATCGTCGACCTCGACATCGATGCCGGGAATGCGGGCGCGGTCGCGGCGCGGCCCGACGATGGTGCAGCCGGTCGCCTCCTTGATCTCGCGGTTGCCACCGACGTGGTCGCCGTGATGGTGGGTGTTCAGGATATGGGTGATCTTCCAGCGGCGCTTTGCGGCCTCGGCCAGCACCGGTCCGGCCACCGCCGGGTCGACGACGCCCACCGCCCCGCTCTGCGGTTCGCGCATCAACCACACGTAATTGTCGTTCAGGACCGGGATTCGAACGATGTCTAGCGTTGTACTCATGTTGCGACGTTAGCAAGGCTGCCTTGTAACCGCCATGGCCGCTGGGCCGCGGTTTCTGCTACACTTGCCACATGTGGACGGACGTCCTCGATCTGAACGATTTCTATGCCAGCACCCTGGGGCAGATGACGGTGCGCCTGCTGCGCGCGCGCCTGCGCGAGGTGTGGCCGAATGTGCGTGGCGAGACCGTGCTGGGCCTGGGCTACGCCACGCCCTTCCTGCGGCCGTTCCGCGAAGAGGCCGCGCGGACGCTCGCCTTCATGCCGGCGCAGCAGGGCGTCACCCGCTGGCCGCGCGAGGGCCGCAACCTCACCTGCCTGGTCGACGAGAACGACCTGCCGCTGCCCGACCGCTCGGTCGACCGGGTGCTGCTGGTCCATGCCGTGGAATCCACCGAGCAGGTGCGGCCGATGCTGCGCGAGATCTGGCGGGTGATGGCCGATGGCGGCCGCCTCGTCACCGTGGCGCCGACGCGTGCCGGTCTGTGGTCGCAGGTCGATCGCTCGCCCTTCTATCAGGGCCATCCCTACTCCGCCGGCCAGCTCGCCGCACTCCTGCGCGCCAACATGTTCGCGCCGATGCGTCAGACGCGCGCACTCTTCATGCCGCCCACCAACTCGCGACTGATGCTGCGCATGGCGCCGGCCGTCGAGCGCTTCGGGCAGCGCTGGCTCGGCCGCTTCGCCGGTGTCTGCGTCATCGAGGCCGGCAAGCAGCTCTATGCCGGCATCGCCGAGCGTCATTCCTCGCCCGAGCTCGCCGTCGTGCGGCCCAAGCTCAGGATCGCGAGCTCGCGCGACACGCAGGCGGCGCGCACGCGCAACGAGGACGGCGAAGCCCCGGCCTCGTAAAAAATGGCGTCCTGATCCGCATCCATTATCGAGAGCATTCGCATGTCGCTGTCTCCGCGCGTGATCGCGCTGCTGGGCTTTGGTGAGGCGGGCTCGGCGATCGCTCGCGGCCTGTGTATCGAGGGCGGCTGGCGCGGCACGCCTCGGCCCGGCGACAACGCCCCGCGCCGCGTCATCGCCATCGACACGGCCCTCGACAAGGACGCCCGCGGCACGGCCCTGGGCAAGGAAGCGCGCCGCCTCGATGTCGCGATCGAAGGCCGCTACACGCCGGCGCTGAGCGACGCCGACCTGGTGATCTGCGCGGTCCAGGGCGAGCATGCGCTGGAAGCCGCGCAGTCCGCCGCACCGCTCCTGAAGAAGGGCGCGCACTATCTCGATCTCTGCACCGTGACCGGCAAGATGTCGGACGAGGATCGCGCCGCCATCGAGGCAGTCGGCGGGCGGTACATCGACATCGCCGTCATGGGCGGCTTCTTCAAGTCGGGTATCAAGGCGCCCATGCTGGTGGCGGGCGAAGATGTCGAGCCGGTCGTGGCCTGGATGAACGCCAGCGGCTTCGTGGCCAAGGCGCTGGGCCCCAGGCCCGGCAGCGCCTCGTCGGTCAAGATGATCCGCAGCGTCCTGATCAAGGGCGTCGAGGCGCTGGGCGTCGAAGCCTACGTCACCGCCGAACGCCAGGGCATCCTGAAGGAAGTCATGGAGTGCATGGGCGACGTCGACCAGCTTGGCTTCGCGAAGTTCGTCGGCACGCTGGTGCAGACCCATGTGGTTCATGCGCATCGTCGATGGGAGGAGATGGGGCTGGTCGGCCGCACGTTGCGCGAGACCGGCGTCGATCCTCTGATGACCGAGATGACCGAGAGGAGCCTTCGCCGCAGCGTCGATGCCGGCATTGCGCCCGCCGACGGCAAGGTGCCGGACTTCGACGAGGCGCTCGGGATCCTGTCGGAGAAAGTCATCCGTGGCCGCTGACGTGTTCGACCGGCTGGTGGTGTTGCTGAGCGATGCCAAGGCCAAGTTCCGCGTGATCGAGCACGAGGCGGAAGGCCGATCGGAGGCAATCAGCGCCATTCGCGGCAACCGGCCCGATCAGGCTGCAAAGGCCATGGTGCTCGACGTGCGCGGCGGCGGGGGCGGCAAGCGCAACGTGCTGGCGATCCTTCCCGGCAATCGCAAGCTCGATTTCAATGCCGTCGCCAGCCTGTTCGACGCGCGCAAGTGCGGCTTCGCCTCGCCTGACACGGCGCAGGAGCTGACCGGCTGCGTGATGGGGTCGGTGCCGCCATTTTCCCTCAATCCTGCGCTAGCCATCGTGGTCGAGCAGGACTTGCTCGCCAACGAGACGCTGTTCTTCAATGCCGGCCGCCTGGATCGCTCGATGGAGCTCGACACCAAGGACTGGCTCGCCATCGCCAAGCCGCGGATCGCCGAGATCGCGGCCAAGCCCTAGGGAGGCTCGCTATGGACAGGAGCTCGACGCCTTTCAGGAAGAGACTCGTGGGCTGGCTCGGCCAACTGAAGTCGATCCTGCTGGCGCTCGGCCTGGTGCTGGTCGTGCGCACTGTGCTCGCCGAGCCCTACCGCGTGCCGACGCCGTCGATGGTGCCGACGCTTCTCGTCGGCGACGAGCTGATCGCCAGCAAATACGCCTACGGCTACAGCAAGTACTCCTCGCCCATCGGACTGATGCCGGATTTCGCCGGCCGTCTGCTCGGCAAGTTGCCGGAGCGAGGCGACGTCATCGTCTTCCGCCTGCCGCGCGATCCATCGACCACCTATGTGAAGCGCCTGATCGGCCTGCCCGGTGATCGCATCCAGATGCAGGATGGCCGGCTCTATATCAACGGCACCATCGTTGCCCGCCGCGCCGCCGGCCCAAGAACGGGCGACGGACAACTTTACATCGAAACATTACCGGGCGGTCGCGAACACGAGATCGTCGAGCTCTCCGACACCGACCGGCACGACAACACGCCGGTTTTTGTCGTGCCGGCCGGGCACTACTTCATGATGGGCGACAACAGGGACAATTCGCTCGACAGCCGCATCGCCGCGGAAGATGGAGGCGTGGGCTTCGTGCCGGAGGACAATCTGGTGGCGCGCGCCGACCTGATCCTGCTGTCGCGCAATCCGGACGTCTCGTGGCTGGATGTGACGCAATGGCCGCACTTCCTGCGGCTGTCCCGCTCCCTGGACCGCATCAACTGACATGGCGGTCATCTGGCGCCTCGAGGCCGCCAGCGAAGGCGATTTCGAGCCTTTGCTGGCGATCCGCATCGAGGTTATGCGCGAGCATCTCGAGCGCGTGTTCCGATACAAGCCCTCGCGCGCCCGCCGGATCTTCCGCGAGCACTTCGACGAGCCCGGCCTGCGGCGGATCATGATCGGCGACGAGCTGGCCGGCTGCGTCGGTTTCCGGATCGGCGAGGCCGAGATCAAGATCGATTCGTTCTACCTGGCGCGCCGCTTTCACAACGGCGGACTGGGCACGTCGATCCTGAAGGTCCTGCTGGCCGAGGCCGACGCGCTCGGCCTGCCGGTCGAGCTCGACGTGTTGCTCGGCAGCCCGGCCGATCGCTTCTATGAGCGGCACGGCTTCGTGAAGCAGAGCCAGGACGGGATCGAAGCCAATTTCCGGCGAGCCGTGCCCGTTCGCAGCCATTGACGGAGGAACCAACCATGGAACGTCATTCCGGGCGCCACGAACATCGTCCTGTTCCTCGGCGCCGCCTTGGTGTTGCTGCCGATGCCTGGTCCCGCTGTCGCCAGGGGCGAGGATCAGGAATTTCGCTGGATTTAGACAGTCGGCAGGGCATGCCGTAGGGGCCTGATCTTCCAGCGCTTTTGAATTTCGCTGGTTTCGCTGGAGGTTTG
>JADHLS010000434.1 GCA_016780605.1 Reyranella sp. | reverse complement strand
ATCGCAACAGCTATCGCAACGCCAGCTACCCGCAGAGCGACGTCAACTTCGCTTGGCAGCTCGACGGCAGGCTGAAGCGCTCGCTGGCGCTCGACCTCAAGAACGAGCGCGCGCGTCCCGTGCTCGAGCGGCTGATCCAACGCGCCGACATCATGATCGTGAATTTCCCGCCGCCGGCGCGCGAGCGGCTGAAACTGCGCTGGGAGGATGTCGAGCCCGTCAATCCGCGGCTGATCTACTGCTCGCTCACCGGCTACGGCGAGAGCGGGCCCGATCGCGACCGGCCGGGCTTCGACGTCACCGCCTATTTCGGCCGCTCGGGCATTCTCGATTCGGCGCGCTATGAGGATGGCCCGCCCGGCCTGTCGCTGCCTGCGCAGGGCGATCGCGCCACGGCGATGACGCTGGTTGCAGCGATCCTGATGGGCCTGCGCCAGCGCGACCGTACCGGCAAGGGCTGCTGGGTCGGCACCTCGCTCTATGCCAACGGGGTGTGGTCCAATGGCACCGCGACCGCGGGCGCGCTGGTCGGCGCGCACCTGCCGCCACGCCAGTCGCCGGACAAGCCGCGCAATGCGCTGACCAACCTCTACCGCACCAAGGACGATCGCTGGCTGCAGCTCCTGCTGGTGCGCGACGACCGGCTGTGGCCGGTGCTGTGCAAGGCGATCGAGCGGCCCGACCTCGCCGAGGATCCGCGCTTCACCCAGCGCGCCGACCGCCGCGCACGCTCGCTGGAGCTGGTGAAGGAGCTGATGCCGGTTTTCGCCGCGAGGACCTACGCCGAGTGGGAGAAGGCTTTCGCCGGCACCGGCATTCCGTTCGGCGTCATCGGCCGGACCGCCGACGTTGTCGACGACGAGCAGGCCCACCACGCCGGCATCTTCGCCGCCACCGACAATCCCGAAGTGCCGCGCACCGTGAACAATCCCATCCGCCTGGGTTTCGCGAGCCCGCGTAGGTCGGGCCCGCCCCCGGCGGTCGGCCAGCACAGCGAGGAGGTGCTGCGCGAGGCGGGCTTCGCGACCGAAGAGATCGAAGCGCTGAAGAAAGCCGGGGCCCTGGGCTGATGGCGAATCTCGATCTCGTCGCCCTGGTCGTGAAGGACTACGACCCGGCCATCGACTTCTTCGTGCGCATTCTCGGCTTCGACCTGGTCGAGGACTCGCCGTCGCTTACCAATGACGGGCGGCCGAAGCGCTGGGTCGTGGTGCGCCCGCCCGGTGCGGCAAGCGGAATCCTTCTCGCCCGGGCGGACGGCGAGGAGCAGGAGCGCCTCATCGGCAACCAGTTCGCCGGCCGCGTCGGCTTCTTCCTGCGCGTCGACGACTTCAGCGCCACCTACGAGCGCATGGTCGCGGCCGGGGTGACCTTCCTGACGCCGCCGCGTGTCGAGCCCTATGGCCGCGTGGCGGTCTTCCTCGATATCGCCGGTAACAAATGGGATCTGCTGGGCGTATGATTCGCGCATGGCCATCCAGCGCACCTATGCCGAGTTCTGGCCGTTCTATCTCGCCGAGCACAGCAAGCCGCAAACCCGAGGCCTGCACTACATCGGTTCGATCGTCTCGGTCATCCTGCTGATCTGGGCCCTCGCCACCCAGAGCTGGTGGTGGCTGCTGTCGGTGCCGGTGGCGGGCTATGCCTTCGCCTGGTTCGCGCACTTTTTCGTCGAGAAGAACAAACCCGCGACCTTCCAGGCGCCGTTGTGGTCCCTGATCAGCGATTACCGCATGTGTGGTCTGTGGCTGGCGGGCCGCCTCGGTAACGAGTTGATGAAGCACCAGATCCGCGGCTGAGCGCCCTCCGATGCGTTCCCGCCCCCTTGCGCCCCCGGGAGGCGAAGGCCACATTGCGGGCAACGCAAATTCCCCCCGTTCGAGGACCTATGGAACCGATGCTGAAGGGCGCCGCGCCGCAGGCTGCCCCCGCCGATCTCATCAAGGACAGCGACCAGACCAAGTTCGCCAAGGACGTGCTCGAAGCCTCGCGCACCGTTCCGGTGATCGTGGACTTCTGGGCGCCGTGGTGCGGGCCCTGCAAGCAGCTGCAGCCCGCCATCGAGAAGGTCGTCAAGGCGGCCAACGGCGCGGTGAAGCTGGTCAAGATCAACATCGACCAGAACCAGATGCTGGCCCAGCAGCTCCGCATCCAGTCGATCCCGGCGGTCTACGCCTTCTTCGGCGGCCGGCCGGTCGACGGCTTCATGGGCGCGGTGCCCGAGAGCCAGGTGAAGCAGTTCGTCGACCGCCTGGTGCAGGCGACCGGCGGCGTGGCGGGCGAAGGCGCAGGCGACGAGATCGCCGAGCTGCTGGAGCACGCCAAGGCAGCGCTGGCGCAGAACGACCAGGACCTCGCCGCGCGCATCTACAGCGAGATCCTAGGCGCCGACCCGAAGAACGTCACGGCGCTGGCTGGCCTCGCGCGCTACAACCTGCAGACCGGCGACGCCGAGCAGGCGAGAGAGCTGCTGGCCCAGGTCGAGACCAAGGACAAGAACAACGCCGACGTGGTCGCCGTGCAGGCCTCCCTCGATCTTGCCGAGAAGGCCAAGGAGGCGGGCCCGGTCGACGACCTCAAGGCCAAGGCCGCCGCCGACCCGAAGGACATGCAGAGCCGCCTCGACCTCGCCATGGCCTACTGGGCGGGCAACCAGCGTCAGGAGGCGATCGACGAGCTGCTCGCCATGATCAAGGCCGACCGCAAATGGAACGAGGAAGCCGCCCGCCAGCAGCTCCTGAAGTTCTTCGAGGCGCTGGGCTTCACCGATCCGCTCGCCGTCGATGGCCGCAAGCGGCTGTCGACCATCCTGTTCTCCTGATCGAAGGCGGGCATGTCCGATCGCGTGCCCCGCAATCCCTTCGAGCCGAGCTTCGAGCAGCTCCCGGAAACGCTGCCCATCTTTCCGCTGTCGGGCGTGCTGCTGCTGCCCGGCGGCAAGCTGCCGCTCAACATCTTCGAGCCGCGCTACCTCGCCATGATCTTCGACGCGCTGGCCGGTCATCGCATGATCGGCATGGTCCAGCCGATGCAGCCCGGCGGCTACGCCGGTGACGGGCTGCCGACCGAAGACGGCAGACCCAAGGTCCACAAGGTCGGCTGCGCGGGCCGCATCGTGAGCTTCAACGAGACCGAGGACGGCCGGCTGTTGCTGGCGCTCTCCGGTGTCTGCCGTTTCGAGATCGTGCGGGAGCTCGAGCCTGCGCATGGCGGCTATCGGCGCGTCTCCTCGCTGTTCTCGCCCTATCGCGCCGACCTCGACCATGCCGACGAGCAGGTCGAGCTCGACCGCGACCGGCTGATGGCCGCGCTCGCCGCGTTCTTCCGCTCACGCAATTTGTCGACCGACTGGGATGCGGTGAAGCAGGCAGCCGACGCCAATCTCGTGACCTCGCTGTCGATGGTCCTGCCCTTCGGCCCGGCCGAGAAGCAGGCCCTGCTGGAGGCCGCCGATTCCACGGCGCGCGCCAAGCTCCTGATCGCCTTCCTGGAAATGAATGCCTTCGGCCAGTCGGGAGAGACGCCGCCCAAGCGGGCGAATTGAGTCTTCCGGACCGCGCGCATCTTGCGCGCTCATGAGCGCGCTGGAAGCGCGCGGTCCGGAAGAGCATGATATAAGGGCAACACATGACCTCTCCATCGGACGAACCCGCACCGCGCCGCTCCGGCGTCGATCCCAAGTTGCTGGAGATCCTGGTCTGCCCGGCGAGCCACGGGCCGCTGGAATACGACGCGGCGGCCGGCGAGCTGATCAGCCGCAAGGCCGGGCTCGCCTATCCCATCCGCGACGGCATCCCGATCATGCTGGTGAGCGAGGCGCGCCAGCTCCGTGACGTGCCGTGAGCGCTGCGAAGTCGGTGCCCGACGAGGGCAGCTACGAGACCACGGCGCCCTGGCCCGTCGAGCTGCGCGTCTTCAAGGAGGAAGGCCGCATGGAGATCGAGTTCTCCGACGGCATCACGCACTCTCTGTCGGCGGAGTATCTGCGTATCGAGAGCCCCTCGGCCGAGGTGCAGGGCCACGGGCCCAGCCAGAAGAAGATCGTGTCGGGCCGCCGTCACGTGAAGATCACGGCGGTCGAGCCGGTCGGCCATTACGCCATCCGCATCGTGTTCGACGACAAGCACGACACCGGCATCTACAGCTGGGCCTACCTGCGCGAGCTCGGCGACAGCCATGCCGAGAAGTGGGCCGCCTACCAGGCCGCCCTGCTGTATCGCGGGCTGAGCCGCGACCCGTAGACCGCCATGAAGATCATCATCGCCGGCGCCGGCATCGGCGGCCTGACCGCCGCCATGTGTCTTCATCGTGCGGGTTTCGACGTCGAGGTGTTCGAAGCCGTGAGCGAGCTGCGGCCCCTCGGTGTCGGCATCAACATCCAGGCGGGCGCCGTGCGCATCCTCTCCGGATTGGGGCTGGAGCCGGCGCTCGCCGCCACCGCCATCGAGACGCGCGAGCTGCGCTATGCCAACCGTCATGGCCAGACCATTTGGGCCGATCCGCGCGGCCGCCATGCCGGCCTGCCGTGGCCGCAATTCTCCATCCACCGCGGCGAGCTGCAGATGATCCTGTACCGCGCCACCGAGACGATGCTGGGCGCGGGCCGCATCAAGTTCGGTCGGCGCATCGCGGGCTTCGAGCAGACGGGCAGCACCGTCACGGCGCGCTTCGCCGACCGCGACGGTAGCATTGTCGAGACGGCAGAGGCCGATATCCTGATCGGCGCCGACGGCATCCACTCGGCGGTGCGCGCGCACTTCTATCCCAACGAAGGCCCGCCCAAGTGGCAGGGCATCCTGATGTGGCGCGGCGTCACCGTGGGCAAGCCCTACCTCGGCGGCAGCACCATGGTGCAGGCCGGCCACCACAATCAGAAATTCGTCTGCTATCCGATCAGCCGCGCCCATGCGCAGAAAGGCGAGGCGCTGATCAACTGGATCTGCGACCTGCACATGGGCGACGGCGCCATGCTGCCGCGCGAAGACTGGAACCGGCCGGGCAAGCTTGCCGACTTCCTGCCGCGCTTCGAGGACTGGAACTTCGGCTGGCTCGACGTGCCGGGCGTCATCCGCGCCGCCCATGCGATCTTCGAGTTCCCCATGGTCGATCGCGATCCACTGCCGCGCTGGAGCCATGGCCGCATCACCCTCTTGGGCGACGCCGCGCATCCCATGTATCCCATCGGCTCCAACGGCGCGTCGCAGGCGATCCTCGATGGCGAGGCGATCACCCAGGAGCTTCTGGCCGGCAGCGATCCGGAAGCGGCGCTACGGCGCTACGAGCGGCGCCGCCTGCCGCCGACCGCGGCCATCGTCGAGAGCAACCGCCGCAAAGGCATCGACGTCATGCTCGACATCGTCGAGCAGCGCGCGCCGCAGGGCTTCGACAGTCTCGAGAACGTGCTGCCGTCCGATGAGCTGGAACGGATCGTCGGCGACTACAAGAAGCTCGTCGCCCAGGACCGCGAGACCTTGTTGAAGCTGGCGTCCGCCCAATAAAAAAC